>NZ_JBQPXM010000009.1:0-195758 GCF_052245235.1 Pseudomonas sp. B392_1p | reverse complement strand
AAGCGTTGTGAGGCGTTGAGCTAACCTGTACTAATTGCCCGTGAGGCTTGACCATATAACACCCAAACAATCTGCTGCACAGCAGACGGTGTTGAAGGTGAAGTCGACAAACCGAAAATTCGGCGAACCGCAAACCACTACCGATACCGCTATCACATACCGAATCTGGAGCCGCGCGCGAACCGCGAGGCCCCGAAAGAATTGCTTGACGACCATAGAGAGTTGGAACCACCTGATCCCATCCCGAACTCAGCAGTGAAACGACTCTTCGCCGATGGTAGTGTGGGGTTTCCCCATGTGAGAGTAGGTCATCGTCAAGCGCCTAAACCCAAAACCCCAATCCGCGCACGCGGGTTGGGGTTTTGTCTGTGCGCGCGGAAAAACGTGCGTAAGCGCTCCCTCTCGAGGATAAGCGTGTGAGGGCGGTGTTACGCATAGGGTGGCCTTGGTAACAGTGAAGAACTCGAAGGCTGAACAAGTCAGTCAGTACACGACTATGGGTTGGTCTGTTTTAAGGGCGCAGCTACCTATAGTCAGTAGCCGTAAGAGTCTGCTGGCTATCACAAGGAAGAGTCCATGCGCCCCCTCACTTCACCCGGCAAACGCCTTCTAGCTCTGCTTTGCGGTTGTGTTTTCAGCGCTGCCAGTTTGGCTGCTTTGAAGCCAATGGATGACCAGGAATTGTCGGCTATCTCCGGCCAGGCGCTGATCACCATGGATGCGCTGACCTACAGCGGATTTCAGTTCACTCGGATCAACCTGGGCGCCGAAATCGATGTGCTGACCAATATGGAAGAGCTGCGCATGGGAGACTTCGACCGTGCAGGCCTTCCCGGTCTGGCGTCCAACCAGTCAGCAGACATCCTGATCAATAATTTTGCCTTGGGCAGGGTGCGCAACGCCAATACGCCTAACGCAACCATCGAGGCATTCAAGGTTTTAGACCCCTACATCGAGTTCGCCTTCAAATCGAATGCGCAGGGCGTACGCGAAGTTGCAGGTTTGCGGTTAGGTTTCGGTCGCTCCATGGGCTACCTGTCGGGTGACATCTTGTCGTTGACTGGAAAAATGGAAGGCAAGATTTACGGACCTGCCTCCATCGCTTATCAGTTCTATCGAGAAACTGCCGGTTGCGGCATTGCCAACCTGATCAACTGTACGGCGCTGCTGCTAGCGGGTGACACGGAAGTGTACGCTGGTGTGGAGCTGTTGCAGAACGGCACGGGCTTTACCACCATTGATGGGGTTAATATCAACCGTGCTACGCATATCGGTGTTCCAGCCGGTGGATCCCTGCTGACGGATGAGACGGGCTTGATCGCTGCGCTGATCCCGACCTTGTCAAAGGTAACCGATTGTGCTGCCTTGGGCTTGATCACCTGCTTTCCCATTGCTAACTACAAATCTATCTACGTAGGTGATCCGACCAAAAGCAATATTCAGGAAGGTGGTGCGGCTGGGATTTTCTTTTCCCTGCAAAATCAAAACGTGCCTTGGCAAGATTTGGCCAATGCGGGCAAATTTGTCGAGACGCAGCGTGGTGCCTTTGCCAACTTTGCCAAGACGGGAGAGGGTGCCAATGCGGTATACCCCTTCCTGTTGAATCTATACGACGCCTTGCGAGGTACGGCTCGTGAGCCGACTTGTATCGGTGCGCTAGGGGCGGGGTGCTGAGATGACAGGGCGCGCGCTGTGGTTGGCCGTATTGATCTTATCAGGCGGTACCTGTTGGGCGATGCAGCCGCTTGACGACGAGCAGATGGGCGACGTCAGTGGAGCAGGTATCGGTTTTTTTCTGGGTGACTTTCTTTATGATCAATCCACTGCGAATGCACGAATCATTGGCATAAAGGATTCCCAAAACAACCCTGTGACGATCGAGTTGGAAAAGCTCTATGTCAAAGGTGCCAACAGTCAGCGTGGAGCTCTCGATATTCCGGCTGTGGTTGGTACTCCCCTGCACCCATTCACATTGAACGTTGTAGATTCCTCCCCCACGTTACCTGCGGGTACGCATGCTCTTCAGCTGCAAACCCCGACCTGGACAGATCCTCTCAATGATACGCACAAGTATGGTTTGTGGGCCTATTACCAAGGCTGCCTTTATGGAGAGGCCAACTGTACGAACCCGGATCTTGCCGTAGCGAAAATCGACGGTCAGCTGAGTGTGATGAATGATCAGAGTCAGCATCTGCATCTGAGGCATCTGAGTGGCGGAGGCTGGCTTGCGTTAAAGCAGGGCATCGATGCAGATATGCTGACCGTTCAAGCACGGCAGAATACTGTGGACATCAAGAATAACGAATATGTCGCAGCCAGAACGAACATGAGTAATCTGCATGCGGCAGCTCGAAATACCGGGACGTATCCGAAGCCCAATTTGGGCGAGAAGTACTGGTGCGGTGATGTCTGTTCAAGTTTGCTGGTGCCCGATGTCCGCGCCTACAACGCATCGGTAGATGCTTTCACCGCTAAAAGCGGAGAGTTAATGACTGCGCAGCAGGCTGTTGGCGAAGCCTGGAAGACACTTCGAAACGGCTGGAGCTTGGCTGAACGTATTGGTGATTACAACGAATACAGCTCCCTGTGCGGTGTGCCGACGTCGACCACTTATATGTGCTCGGGGGGGCGGATAGGGAAGGCACAGGGGGATCGCGTCAGCCTGGTTATGGTCTCGACCTCGCTCAAGAATGGCGAGACACGGGTAAAGGGCATGGATATCGGTTTCGGATCGACATTCAATGTGGCCTCTACTGCATGGAGCGGCAGCAGCAACGCCGGCATAAGAGGGGCCACGACGACCCGCAGCGATTATTTCGGCCTCGATATCGAGGGTTTCACCTTGCACGGCTCGTACCTGAATATTTGGGGCGATGCAGAGGGTTTAGCAGGGGAAATCAGCCTTCAACTGTATGCAGACAAAGTAATTGCCAGTGCCTGCCGCAACTGTACAGACCTGAATCGGCTGGTGGCTAAGAACGTCTATTTCGATATCAATATCGGGCACGGCAAGCTGCAGCCGCTGCATTTCAGTGTGTTTTCCGATGGTGAGTTGCGCTTTAAATTGCCAGCGGTTACCTGGGCCAATCATCAGGAATTTTATGCCCAAGTACCCAAGAGCAACATCAGCGTCGGTAATGTAAGTCTGAGTGGCGTTAATGTGGGGGCACAGGCTATTCGAGGTTTGCGTCTCGACTATCTGGAAATGCGCACGGTTAACTTGCCGCGCTGAGGAGCCATCATGCATCGAATATTTGCCAGCATTCTGTTGGGCTGCTCTTCATTGATGGCATGGGCCGACCTGCGCCCCTTGGCGGAAGAGGAGTTGGGTGCAGTCACGGGCCAGGATGGCATCACTCTCAGCGCTTCGGTGACCTTTAATCCCAATCCAGACTTGACGCGTTGTGCAGGAGGCTGTGGAGCGCGTATTGCCATTAATCCTGGGCGAAGTGCGGGATTTATTATCATTGATAACATCAAAGGCACGTTCAGCTTCGATGGAGTTACGCTGGACATCGTCAAGATTGACAGCGGGTTCAATGGCGAAGGAGCACAGTTCAATAGCGAAGCATTGAGGGTTGGGTTGCGCGAGGCGCGCTTTACCAATGCGCAATACTCCCTTTCGGGTGCCAACCAGGCGAGTCAGGGGCCCGGCCTGCAGCAGCATGATCTCTTTACCTACCAGATCGATGGTGCGGTTCGTATGCAGGGCAACCTGTATATCTTCGCCTCCCCCTAATTTCCAGCACGTTTGCCGTTCTGCGGATGGCAAGCGTCTCCTGCTGCTTTCCCCAGGCCGCCTTTCGGGCCACAATTCACCGCATTGGATGCGCTGCGGTGTTGCCGCGACGTATCGCTTGAGTTCTGGGCGAGCTGGCCGCGAGGAGTGGACATGAGCAGCAATGACCGCGTGATAATTTTCGATACCACCTTGCGTGATGGCGAGCAGAGCCCCGGTGCGTCGATGACCGGGGAAGAGAAACTGCGCATTGCAAAGGCACTGGAACGGTTGCGTGTCGATGTGATTGAAGCGGGCTTTGCGATTGCCAGTCCCGGGGATTTCGCAGCGGTCAAGACGATTGCCGACACTATCCAGGACAGTACGGTGTGCAGCCTGGCCCGCGCGGTCGATGCCGATATTGAGCGCGCGGCGGAAGCGCTTAAGGGTGCCAATTCCGGCCGGATTCACACCTTTATCGCTACTAGCCCGATTCACATGCAATACAAGCTGCGCATGCAGCCTGACCAGGTGGTCGAGCAGGCGGTGCGAGCGGTGACGAAGGCTCGTAACCTGTGTGCCGACGTAGAGTTCTCCTGCGAAGATGCCGGGCGTTCAGATATCGATTTTCTGTGCCGCATCGTTGAAGCGGCAATCGATGCGGGGGCGCGCACCATCAATATTCCGGACACTGTCGGCTATGCAATCCCCCACCAATATGGTGAGCTGATTGCCCAGTTGCTGACGCGCATTCCCAATGCCGATAAGGCAGTCTTCTCGGTGCATTGCCACAACGACCTGGGGTTGGCAGTGGCCAACTCGCTGGCCGCCGTGGTGGCGGGTGCGCGTCAGGTGGAATGCACCATCAACGGCTTGGGAGAGCGGGCCGGCAATGCCGCCTTGGAAGAAATCGTCATGGCGATCAAGACTCGCCAGGATCTTCTCGGTGTACATACGCGTATTGAAACAGAGCATATCCTCAGTGCCTCGCGGCTGGTGTCCGGAATTACCGGCTTTCCGGTACAGCCGAACAAGGCCATTGTCGGTGCGAATGCGTTCGCCCACGAATCGGGCATCCACCAGGATGGCGTGCTCAAGCATCGCGAAACCTATGAAATCATGTCGGCGCAATCGGTCGGCTGGAATGCCAACAAGATGGTCATGGGCAAGCACTCCGGTCGTGCTGCCTTCCGCTCTCGCCTGGACGAGCTCGGCATCGCGCTGGCGGAGGATGAATTGAATGCAGCGTTTGCCCGTTTCAAAGATCTGGCTGACAAGAAACATGAAATCTTCGACGAGGATTTGCAGGCGCTGGTGACCGATACCCTGACTGAGGAAACGCCCGAGCACTACAAGCTAACCAGTCTGGAAGTGACCAGCAAGACCGGCCAAGTGCCGCAAGCCAGGCTCATGCTGGCGGTCGACGGGCATGAGCAGGCAGCCAGTGCCCAGGGCTCAGGCCCAGTTGATGCGACGTTCAAGGCGATCGAAAGCATTGCGGGGTCGCAGGCCACGCTGCAACTGTATTCCGTCAATGCGATCACTCAGGGCACTGACTCCCAAGGAGAAGTCACGGTGCGTCTTGAAAAAGGTGGGCGCATTGTCAATGGCAATGGTGCCGATACCGATATCGTGGTGGCGTCTGCCAAGGCTTATCTCAATGCCTTGAACTTGATGCAGGCCAGTGTGCTGCGCGCTCATCCGCAGGTGGAAGGGATTTGATCAGCGAGAGTGGCCGCCGCGCCTATCTAAATGCCATGCAGATCGACACGTGGCTGCCGCGCGTGGATTTGCCCCATGCTGCACCCTCGAACTCGGCCGTGCTGGCAGTGCTTCCGGTCGCCAAGGCCGAAGTACGAGCTGCGCCTGTGCCATCATCTGGGCGTGATAAGCAGGTTGCCGCCCCTGTGCAGGGAGCGAAACTCCCTACCAATAACGGCCCACAGTCTGTGCAGCAGTTGCGCGAGAGCATCCGGCCACCAGTTGCCTCGGCGGGTGTGGAAGCAGCGGCCTCGCCCCAAACACCTGTAGCACCTGCGCCTGTGGCGGTTGCGCCACCCCGGTTTTCCTTGCAGTTGTTACGTGCCGGCAATTGTTTGCTGCTGGTTGAATTACCCACAGGCGAAGCTTTCCAGAGCCGCGACCCGGCTTATCTGCTGTTGCGTGATTTGCTGCGCGCCGCTGGCCTCCCTGACAGCCCACGGTTAGTTGGCGAGCCAGTGCGCTGGCCTTTGCTGATGCGCGGACAGTTGGAGCAAGGTCCCGACGAAGCGCGCGATTTCGTGCAGAGCTTCATCGCGGCCCGAATGGCTGAAGATGAACAGCCCTGCGCGTGCCTGTGGCTGATCGGTGCCCCGGCTCTGCGCTTTGCTGGCGAAGTCGATGAGCATGCATTCCACCGTGAATTACAGATCGAAGGCTTGGGGGCTGCCTGGACGATGCCTGGACTCGAGTTGCTGATGGACGAACCTGTACGCAAGCGTGAGCTTTGGCACTCAATGCGCAGAGTGATGCGACGTTGGCACGTTGTGCATTGAACCCACTTTCTTCAGGCTCTTGAGTAGTGTGCCAATAATGAGTAACACCCTGAATTTCCGCCCCATGACCGAAGCGGATATCGACGCCGTTCTGGCTATCGAACATGCTGCCTTTAGCCATCCCTGGACACGCGGCCTGTATGTCGATGCTGTGAAATCTTATGAGTGCTGGGTAATGTTTGTGGGGAATGAGCAGGTCGGCCATGGCGTGATCGATCTGATTCTCGATGAGGCTCACTTGCTGAATATCACCATTTCCCCGGCTTATCAGGGGCAGGGCCTGGGGTTGGCGTTGCTCGAACATTTGATGGCTCGAGCCCGCCAACGGGGCGGCCAGGAGTGTTTTCTGGAAGTACGGGCTTCGAATCACTCTGCCTACCGGCTGTATGAGCGCTTCGGTTTTAACGAGATTGGCCGGCGCCGCAATTATTATCCGGCGCCGGGGGGCGGTGAAGATGCCCTGGTTATGGCCTGCACGTTGCTCGACTGATCTATTTGCCGCCCTTGCGGGGCGGGTTATGGTCCGCTGGGTCATCTCCCTTGGGGATAGGCCCCTGGCCGGGCGGGTTTTCCGGCTCGCCATCCAGAGGCAGTATCTGCGCCAGTTCGGCTTCGTCCAGCCCGTACCCGCCACCTATTTCGCTGCCTTCAACCACGCTCAACGACTCATCCGCGGCACCTCCGTGGCCGCGCTCATTGGGCGAGCGCGCCCCGCTTTCGTCGAACAGTGTTTCAGGACTGAGGTCATCCTGGGTGATGCCGTCTTCGTGAACATCCGGACCGAGCGCCTCGCCACCGGTCATGCCCGCTTCACGAACGCGCTTGGGTGGAAATCTGTCGCGCAATTCTTCGTCGGACAAGCGTTCTCCGGTACGTCCCAGCCGTTCATCGTCAGTATTGAAATCCAATTGTTCAATGGATCCCATGCGGTCCTGCAGGTCATCGATTTCCTCAGGAACATAGGGTTTGCGTTTATCGTTCATGACCGGCTCCCGCCTAGGTGTTTGTTGGTGTGGACCGGTTGAAGATGGGATGATTCCGACCGAGTGTCCGGCAGTTGGCCAGCGGATCTCCCTCTCACTATTTACAAGGATTTTCATGCACGTCTTCCGCTTCCTGCTTACCGCGCTGCTGCTGACGATAGTCGGTCATGGGTTGGCTGCCGACCGCAGTTTCACGCTTTTGCATACCAACGATTGGCAGTCCCGCTTGCTGGGGTTTGGCCCCAATAATGAATACACCCCTGGCACCACAGACGATGACGCTACCGTTGGCGGCGTGGCCCGGCTGGCCACGCTGCTCAAGCAACGACGCGCGGCGGCGGATGAGCGGCCGGTGCTGTTGCTCGATGGCGGTGATTTCAGCATGGGGACACTGTTTCATACCGTAACCCGTGAACTGGGCAGCGAGCTGCGCCTGCTCAGCGCGTTGGGGTATGACGCGACCACTTTGGGCAACCATGAATTCGATTTTCGCCCGGATGGGCTGGCGAAAATGATCGATGCCGCCGCTCGTGCAGAAGGCGCGGGTCTGGTGCCGATTCTGTCGAGCAATATCCGTTTTTCAGCTCAGCAGGCAGACGATGACCGTCTTCAGGTGCATCAGGATGAGGGACGCATCCTGCCTTACCGGGTGGTGGAAAGGGGTGGCCTGCGGTTTGGCCTGTTCGGTCTGATGGGGTACGACGCTGTAGAGGTCAGCCCGCTGATGACGCCGGTGACTTTCGCCGATCCCATAGATATAGCAGCAGAAATGGTGCGTACGCTGCGTGATAAGGAACAGGTCGATGTGGTGATCCTGCTGTCGCACATGGGCGTCAGTCAGCAGCCCGACGGGAGTTGGCGCGGCGAGGACATAGAGCTGGTCGAACGCGTGCCTGGTATCGATATCGTGGTCGGCGCCCATTCGCATTCGGTGCTGACCCAGCCTGTGCTGGTCAATGGCCGCACGCTGGTGCTGCAGGCTGGCTCGGAAATCCAGTACCTGGGCGAGCTGCACATGCGCCTGGACGAGGCGGGCGTTCCCCGGCTGGTGAATTACCAGCTGCACCCCATTGACGACGCCTTGCCGGGTGATGAAGCAATCAGCGCCCAGGTTGCTGATTACCAGAGCCAGGTCAGTGCACGAGTTCTGCAGCCGTTGGGCTACCGCTTCGATCAACCTCTGGCCAAGGTCGACAAGACGTTGACCCGCGCCTGGGATGATCCCGTTCTGGGCAATCTGGTGACCGACGCGTTGCGTCAGGCGACGCGTAGCGATATTGCGTTTACGGGCAATGGCACTATCCGGGATGACCTGTTTGTGGGGCGCACCGGCGTGCAGAACGTATCGGACCTGTTCAGGATCGCGCCGCTGGGAATCGGCGAGTTCGACGATGAGCCCGGCTATCCGCTGATCAAGGTGTATTTCACCCCCCGCGAAATTAAAAACATTCTCGAGGTGCTGCTGCTGGCCTATCAGCTGCGTGAGAGCGACAGCTATTACCCGCGGGTATCGGGTATCAGGTTTAGCTACAACCCGTACCGCGTGCCGTTCGACCGTGTCAGCCGAATCTGGCTGGGGTCAGCAGAACAGGGCTATCAGGAACTGGATATGGCCAGGCCGGGTTTGCTCAGCGTCGGGGCGACCAGTTATGTCGGCAGCTTCACCTGGCTGATTTCCGAACTCAGCAAGGGATTGCTTGAAGTGGTGCCCAAGGATGCCGACGGCCAACCTCTGGCGATGATTCGCGATGCGGTGTTCGACCGTGAACCGCAGAAAGAGGGAATCCAGGAATACAAGGAATGGCAGGCGCTGCTTGACCACATTGCCCGATTGCCGGATCTGGACGGTGACGGCCTGGCGGACATTTCCAGTAACGGCGCAGCCGCCGAGCAGCGTTTACTGCGAGTGGCCAGCCTGGCGCCGACTGAGCTGTTCAATTATGCGGGCCTGTTGCAATGGGGAGCGGCCGCATTGGTTGGCTTCTTCATGGGGCTGATTGTCTGGCTGGGCTTCAGACTGCAGCGTCGTCGGGTTTCTACCTGACAGCAACCTTCCTTGGCACGCTCGGTGCGGCTGTCGCTGTTGACGCATTGAGTGTCGAGAATGGCTTTTTGCCTTGTCAAACTTCAGTTCGCTTCGTAAGGTGACGCGCGCCATTCAGGGTGTAAGCCCCACATTTGATCGGCTGCCCTGTGGCCGATAGCCGTTGAGACCACGTAATGAACTCTCGCTCCGCCTGGGCCGCTGCCGGCCTGTTGTTGTCCAGTCTGCTGTGGGCAGGCAATGCTTTGGTGGCCCGCGCCACCTCAGGAGAAATTCACCCTTTCGCCTTGTCGTTCTGGCGCTGGGCCTTGGCTCTTGCCGTGCTGTTGCCGTTCGTGATCGTGCCGCTCTGGCAGCAGCGCGCCGTGTTGCGCAAGGCCGGCTGGCGGTTGGCGCTGACCGCCGCATTGGGCATCGGTGCCTATAACTCGCTGTTGTACAGCGCCGCACAAAGCACGACAGCCATCAATATCACCCTGCTCAATACCTGCATACCGCTGGCGACCTTTATCAGTGCCGGCTTCCTGCTCAAGGAGTGGCCATCTCCGCGGTCCTGGCTCGGCATGCTGATTGCGGTCTGCGGCCTACTGGTATTGATCAGTCAGGCGCGCCTGGAAAACCTGCTGGGCCTGTCGTTCAACCCTGGTGATCTGGTCATGTTGCTCGCGGTGCTGGCATGGGCGTTGTATACGGTGCTGTTGCGCCGCTGGGGTAGTTACTTTGCGTTGCCGCCGCTGGTATTACTGGCAGCGTTCGTTTCGGTCGGGCTCGTTGCCATTCTGCCGTTTTACCTGATTGAGCTGCGCCAGGTGGGCGGCTTCGAGGTGACGCCCCGCACACTCGGCGCGATTGGCTACACTGCGCTGCTTGCCTCGCTGGTGGCCTACGTGACTTGGAACCAGGGAGTAAAAATCATTGGCGCGGCCAAAGCTTCGCTGGCCTTGTATTCGATGCCGGTGTTCGCTGCCGTGTTGGCTTATGTGCTGCTGGGTGAAACCCTGCAAGGCTTCCATTGGATGGGTGGCGCACTGATTTTCGGTGGACTGCTGCTGGCAACCTTGCCCAAACGGCGCTGAGCGCCGCGTTGCTCCCACCTTGACCTGTGCCTTTAGTTGACAGGTCACGGCTCCGCTCTGGTCAGGTGTACAGCCAGGCTTGCAGCTCATCGAGGTTGGCCACCACGATCTGCTGCGCTGCGGCTTTGGTCTGAATCTTTGTGGAATCGATCTGGTAACGCTGCAGTACGTACTGCACCTGTGCGCCACGGCTGGGGATACGCAGCTGGCCATCACGCATACCGAAATCCGTCTCGATGATGCTTTTTTGCACCCCGCTCAAGCGCGGATCAGGCTCCAGAACCACGTCAACCCAGGTCATCCAGCCGACATCCGCGTCACGCCCGTTGTGACTGGCATCCATCAGGTCAGGCTCACCGCGAAATCGGCTGAGTACGAAGTCGCGGTAATCCTGATTTTTTTCACAATACGCCCGCACATGCCATCGCATGCCGGTGTAGACGAGCGTGTGCGGGGCAATTACCCGGTGTTCCGCGGCTGGGTTCGTCAGCGATACGTACTCACTCTCCAGGCGTAGCCCTTCGCGGCAGGCTTTGAGGATCGGCCGCAAAATCTGCGGACAAATGCTCCGGTCTGGCACATTGAGCACTTCGGTGTGTGCGTAGGCCAAGGCCAGTCCGTCTATGTGCGGTGCGCGTTCATGGTTCTGATTGAGCAAATGCAGATAGGCACTGGCGCTGTCATCGATAAACAGCGGCTTGAATTGCCGGCCCGGCACATATCCCTTGAGGTGTTTGTCGTAGGCGAGATTTTTCGGGGCATGCTCAGTCAGGTAGGTGTTGATGTCCTTGGAAGCTTGCTGCCGACTGATCCCAAAGCTTTGCATCAGGTGCCCAGTGGTCAGCCGGCCTTCCCACCAGGCTACGGTTTCGATCAATCGATAGCGTAGGGCCAGATCCCACCGGACCTGGTCGATCGATTGCTTGCGCTTCATATGCTCTCCATGTGCTTGAAAACTTTACCTGTACACATCCACATTATAGACCTGTCGCATAAATCTACATATCGTTTTGCCATTACTCTTTTTGCAGGACGTAGAAAAACATGAATACCATGAGCCTGAGCTGGGCAGTGCTTGGCGGATCAATGCTGCTGAGCATCCTGCTGCTGCTGACGCTGGTATGGCAAAGCCTGAGATTGAGCGGCAGGCAGGGGCAAATACGCCGCTTGCACGCCGAGCGGAAATTTCGCCAGCAATCCCTGGCTCGGCAAGAGCTGGAATTCAATACGCTGCGTGCAGAGCTGCGTTTGGCTCAGACAGAAATCCGGACCTTGGAAAAACAGCTGGCTGACACCCGCGCGCTGTCCTGTGAACAGCTCAATACCATGCAGGCTCTGGAGCAAACCCTGGAGGCCCGCAATCAACAGATCAGTCATCATCAGGCTCGCTATATCCGCCTTTTTTTACAGCATGAGGAGCTGCGGGGTGCGGTGCAGGAGGGAGCTGTGCCTGCGGGAGGGATCCGACGCTAGGCATTGCCTGCGCTTTTTGCGCTGAACAGCGGCTTCGGCAGTTGTTCAGCCCCCGCCTCGGAATTTCAGGCAGAAGCGCAAAAAAACGCTTTACTGATGAGGACAAAGGATTTGCCTGATTAGAAGTGCACAGCAGGCTCTGGCAAAACGCTAAAGGGCTGATCAATACAAAAATGCGTACTTTGCCTATCACACTCAAAGACCTGAGCCAGCGACCTTTCGTGCGCAATGTGTTGGCCGTAGCCACAGGATCCGCCGTCGCCCAAGCGATCACCATAGCCTTTGCGCCAGTGATCACCCGCATGTATGGGCCGGAGTCGTTTGGGCAATTAGGTGCGTTCATGGCCATATTGGTTGTGTTGACGCCTATTGCCGCGCTCACCTATCCCATCGCCATTGTTCTACCCAAGAAGGATCATGAAGCGCTTGCCATAGCAAAACTGTCAGTATTGCTAGCGCTGGTGATCACTGTGCTAACTGCGGTGGCATTGTATTTTTCGGCAGACCAACTGGTCCGCTTGCTGGGCTTGCAGGCTATCTCTGGTTTCATGATGCTGATTCCAATGGCGATGTTTTTTGCAGCCTGCATGCAGGTAGCGGAGCAATGGCTTATTCGAAAGGGAAAGTTTTCTGTCACGGCGCGCGTGGCAATAATCCAATCGCTTTTACTGAACATGAGCAAGACTGGGATAGGGGTTGTCCACCCTTTTGCCAGTACCTTGATTGTCCTGGCGGTGGCAGGACGCGCACTGCACGCCGTGATGCTCGCGACGGGGGCGGGGCTTTTTTCTGGCCCGTCGAGTACGCGTACAACGATAGCGGAGCTGAAGGGCTGGGCCAGAATCCATGCAGATTTTCCGTTATTCAGAGCACCGCAAGTCTTACTAAATGCGCTCTCGCAAAGCCTGCCTGTCATGCTGCTTGCGAGCCTGTTTGGACCCGCTTCAGCGGGTTTTTATACCTTGGCCAGAACCGTCATGGCGGTGCCGTCGATGCTGGTTGGAAAATCCGTCAGTGATGTTTTCTATCCGAAATTCACCGAGGCCGCCCATGCAGGAGAGCAGCTTTCCGGGCTGATCATCAAAGCTACGGCGGCGCTTGCCGTGGTGGGTGTGTTTCCCTTTTTGCTCGTGGTGGTGTTGGGCCCCTGGCTGTTTCAGTGGGTGTTTGGCGAGGAGTGGCAGGTTGCAGGAGGCTATGCCCAATGGTTGGCGTGCTGGCTATTCTTTGGCTTTATAAATCGGCCCAGTGTTGCCGCGATAGCGGCACTCTCGTTACAAAAGTTTTTTTTGGTATATGAGGTGGCAAGCGTATTTGCGCGGGTTGTGGCCATCTACGTGGGTTTTTTTGTGTTCAAAAGCGACATGGTTGCAGTGGCTGCATTTAGCCTGGCCGGGGCGTTTCTGAACTTGTTGCTGATTGCTACCACCATAATGGCTTGCTCCAGGTTGAGTGCCGCCAGCCGGAACCTCAAGCAAGGGGTGCTGGAATGAGCATGTTAAGGCTGGGTGAGCGCTTGAATACGCTAATAGCGCGTTCGCCCGATTTCATTTTTTATCAGGCCCGTTATTGGCAAAATTACGGGCGTTTCTGTAATTTCCATAAGCCGCTTTTTTTTTCCGAGAAGATATTCCACAGGATGCGTTATCCGCACCCTGTCTTTTCGCGCCTTGCGGATAAGGCCGAAGTCAGACGCTATTTGGCTGCTACGGTGGGCGAGCAGTATCTGGTGCCCATTTATAGTATTTGCGAAGACGTTACGCCTGAAACATTTGACAGGTTGCCGGCGACCTTTGTAATGAAGGCCAATCACAGCGCTGGCCAGGTGAAAATCATCACCTGCAAGGAAGAAGAAAATCCAAAGGCATTGGCCCGATTGGCCAGGAGTTGGCTGGAGTCAGATTTTTCAAGTCGGTATCGAGAAAAGCATTATAAATTTATCAAGCCCAAGATTCTCTTTGAAAAGGCGTTACTGAGTGATGGCCGGCCACCGGATGATTATAAGTTCAATGTCTTCAACCCGGGCGACAGTAACGATCCGTATATTTTTATACAGCATATACACGAGCGGCTGCTAAGCCCGACACAAGAGATCTATCTGGAGGATTGGAGCCTTGCACCTTTTCGGCGCAGGGGGAAAAATTCCAGTGCTGAGCCAACTCCCAAGCCGCCATTGCTTGGCGAGATGCTGCGCATAGCCAAAGAGCTCGCTGCTTCCTTTGGCTATCTGCGAGTCGATTTTTATTTACATCAAGGGCAGCTGTACATCGGCGAGCTTACCCTGACCCCGGCTGCGGGCTTCTATACGTTCGATCCTGCTGAGTGGGATGAACTGCTAGGTAGAAAATTTGGTTGGCCAGAACCTATCGCGCTTTCCGATGGCTTGGTCACAGAGTGCTCGAGGAAACGCCAAAATGATGGCTTGCCAATTGAAAGAAGCTTATGAACAGCCCCTTGGTATCCGTTTTAATCCCGGCTTTTAATTCTGAGCGTTTTATTGCTAAGTGCGTGGAAAGTGTGCTTGGTCAAAACTATGGGCGTGTTGAGATTATTGTTGTTGATGATGGCTCGACCGATGGAACCCGTGAAGTGCTTGAACATTATAAGGAGCTTAAAGTCATTTCACAAACCAATCAGGGGGCTTGTGTTGCTCGCAATAAGGCACTGTGTGCGGCCGACGGAGACTATATAAAGTTTCTGGATGCGGACGATTTCTTACTTGCCGACGCTATTGCATTACAAGTTGATGCCATGAAAAAGCTTGATGCAAATTCAATAGTCTATGGCGATTACATCATACACAGAGAGGGCGACGTAAAGACGATCAATAACGTGGTGATCCAACAGGAGCGTGAGCAGTTACCACAGTTGATAATGGCCAATATACTGACCTCTACGCCGATGCATAGAAAAGGCTTGCTGAAAAAAGTCGGCGGCTTTGACGCCAGGTTCAAAAGCGGTCAGGAGTGGAATCTGCATGTGCGCTTGGCTGCCAAGGGCGCCCGATTCGCTTATCAACCGGTGAAAATCTATACCCATCGCGTCCATTTTTCAGCAGACCGCATCAGTATTAAACGGAAAAACTCACCGAGCCGGCTGGAAGGAGAAGTGGAGAAAATACTGATGACGCTCGAATCGGTGGGCGCTGTGTCTGAGACCAGCCTAGCCGCGTTTTCGGCGTGTTTGTGGGAGATAGGTCGGGCGGCGCTCCGGGAAGGCAAGCAGGACTTGGCCCGCTCCTGTTTCGAATTGGCGAAAACAGTTTCACACAAAGAGATGAAGCATTTTTGGCCGACTTTTTACCGGATAAATCACGCACTGTTCGGCGTCAGGGCTGCAGAAAAAATCAGCCAGCTGACGATGCACTTCAAAAAGAGCTTATTTTATTGAGGGCATGAAGCGCAGTTAGGCAGCAGCAGCTGCCGCGTCCTTGATCGCATGCAGAACGCCGCTCGTGCGAAGGAGGGCTGCACAGCGGCAGTTTTCCCTGAGCCTTGTGCGTCGGGTCAAACTGACCTAAGCGTCGGGTGGGTGCCTTTGATCAATGCGTGGCTATACAGCGGGCGCCGGATTGCTTGGCGGCTCGTGGGAACGCTCAAGGAGGACAAAAGCGTAACGCTCTGCACGGCAACCGTCCGCACCACGGGCGCAAGAGGTGATACGAATCGCATCATTTGGTGTCGGCGTCGTGCTCGTGGTGATCCGAGCGCGGCTGGTAATGCTGCTCCTCGGCCTTGTGCCCAGGTGTCGGTCTCATTGACTGCCCTTGCGGCCACCGCCAAGGCAACTGCCACGCAGGTTCAAGCCGCAGTGATGACTCGGCGGAGAAAGAGAGGGAAGACAAAAAAAGAAAGCCCGCACGAGGCGGGCTTCTTGGATTTGGTGGCTACACCGGGACTTGAACCTGGGACATCAGCATTATGAATGCTGCGCTCTAACCAACTGAGCTATGTAGCCGAATTGGCGCGCATTATTCTCGGATCGGGCGCAGCTGTCAACCCTCTGTTTGGATTTTTTGCGTTGCTTTCAATTGGTTAGCAGGCCGAGCCGGGCTCGTCGGCCCACGCAAGGTGGCGAGAATCAAGGTATTGGTGATGGCGAAACAGATTGTAGGCGATGCGCCTGACAACGCTTTCCGGGTAATGGTAAGCAGACGCCGAGGCCGAACAGCAACCGGAAATGATCGGCCCACAGCGGCGGTGTCTTAAGCGGCGCGACCGCCCACAGCAGGCGGGTGACCAACCAGAGAAACCGCAGCCAGCAGGTCGGGCGCAAGCTGAGCAGGGCGAGGCCTGTTCGACAATAAGCGGCTGGCGAACTGTGGCGCAAGACAAGGGCAAGGGGCGCCTGAGCAGCGGTGGAGGGCACTCAGCTCGACGATGCTGCTAGTCCAGTTAGAAACGGGCAAATCATGCCCCGCACATCCGCCCAATGGCATGGAGGCGGCGTGTCGCATCGACAAGAGGGGTGACACAAGCGGAAGATTGTTGCTGCGTTTTGCGCTATGTTGCCGCCCGGCTATCAAGACTTGTCCATTCAACGCTGAAGGTTTTTTCAGCGAGGCCGATAGCCTGTTAGGCGCGTTTTAAGCGCAGAGCATTTCCCCGCTCGCCATACGGTACTCAACTACTTACAAGGAAGGTGCCGCCAGGGTATGGCTAAGTAGTGGCCCTACTGTGTTAAAATGCCGCTAAGTATTCTAGGCAGGCCATTTCATGGATTTACTCGAAGTACGTCATCTGGTGCGTCCTCTCCACAACCCGATGATGAAGGCCCAAGTGCAAGGCCAACTGTTCACTGTCGAAAACGGCGTAGTGAGCTTGCAGACCGAGCGTGGATTGTGGGTAATTCCGGCTGGCCATGTCGGGTGGGTTCCTTCCCTGCATGTGCATGGCATGGTCAGCCACGGCAAGGTGCGCGGCTTGCAGCTGAGCTTTTCCCAAGAGTGGAGCCGGGGGCTAATGCCGCCCGAGCCCAAAGTCGTGTCGCTAACGCCTTTGCTGCAGGGGCTGCTGACCGAAATGCCGCTGAGCGACAACGAACCCTATCTTCAGGTGTTTGCCGATGCCTTCGCACGCAAACCTTTGCCTGCGCTGTTCTTGCCGATGCCGAGCGACCCGCGTCTGTTGGCGATGACCACCCAATTGGTGCAGAACCCCGCCAATGATGCCGACCTGGATGCCTGGGCAAGTAATACCGGTATTCCCCGCCGCACCCTGACCCGCCGTTTTCTCAAGGAAACCGGCCTGAGTTTCGCCCAATGGCGACAGCAGATGCGCCTGCTGTTGGCACTGGAGCAGCTGGCCGATGGCGAGGCATTGGCGGTGGTCGCACAAAAAGTGGGCTACCAGAGCGTCAGTGCGTTCATTCAGGTGTTTCGCCGCGCGCTGGGGATCACGCCCAAGGCGCTGTTCGCCTAGCCAAGAGCCACCAAAGCCACGTCAGTGAGTGATCAATTGCCGTAGCCAGTTCAGCAGAACGGCGGGAAGCCGTTCCGGGCTGGCCAGCAGCGCGTAATGGCGGGCTCCGAAGACCGCCGGCAGGTAGGTGGCAGCCTGGCGGTCGATGGTCAGGCAGAACGGGTGAATGCCCTGCAGGCGAGCTTCGTTGACGGCTTGGCGCATGTCCTCCACGCCGTAGCGGCCCTCATACTCATCAACATCATTGGGTTTGCCATCGGAGAGCAACAGCAACAGCCGGTGGCTGGCCGGCTCGCGCATCAAAGAGGCGCTGGCATGGCGAATGGCAGCGCCGGCACGGGTGTAGCGCTCCGGCTCAAGCGCGGCGATTCGCTTCCCGACGACCTCGTTGTAGTGTTCATCGAATGCCTTGAGCGTACGCATCGTCACCTGCTGCGGACCTTCGCCGGAGAAACTCTTCACACTGTACGGCTGCCCCAGCCCTTCCAGTGCCAGGCACACCAGCAGCAGCGCCTCGCGTTCCACATCAATGATGCGCCGCTGGCGAGACAGCCAGCCATCGGTTGAGCCGCTGGCATCCACCAGCAGCATGATCGCCATGTCGCGCCGCGCAGTGCGTTGCGTCTGGTACAGCGCCTGGGGCATGCACAGCCCGGCGCGGGCATCGGCCAGGCCTTCCAGATAAGCGTCAAGGTCCGGCTCGTTGCCCTCCAATTGGCGACGCAGCCGCTGGCGCTGGGCGCGGAGCATTTCGAACTGCCGGCGAATGGCCGCCAACAGGCTGCGGTGGTTTTCCAGTGTCTGCGTCACCCACTGCGCCGGGCCGGGTGGCGTGGGCAGCAGGTGCACGAAAGCGCCCGGCCGTCGATAGGACTGGCTGCGGTAATCCCATTCCGGATAGGCGAGATACGACGCCGTGGATTCGAGTGCCTGGCGCTCGCGCAGGGCGCGTGCGTGCGGCAAATCCTCGGAAATCAACACTTCCCTAGGCGTGCCCGGCGCCACGACCAGCCGCGCTTCTTCGAGCTCCGACAAGGCATCGGCAAACTCCTCGGCGGGAGTGGTGGCGTCACGGTCGGTGGGTCGCTGCAAACCCTGTGCATCTTCAGCCTGCTCAAGCGGTGGCGAAGGCTGGATCATCCAGGGGCCGGGGTGCCGGTCGTCCTCGTCGTCCGGGCTCTCGCGCACCTGTGGGCTGCGTGGCAGGTGGGCGCTGCGCGGCGGAACCTGGCCCGGCTCCACGTCGGTCTGTTGTGCATATTCGTTAAGAGACGCGGCCGGGCGGAATTCGCCGGTCCAGCAATCCAGCAGCAGAGGCTGCCTTCCCAGGTGGGGGGAGGTGTCAGGCATCAACTGCGTTGCCAGACGTCTGGCCTGAACGACTGACGCCGCGGGGTCGGCCAGGGTGGGCAAGAGCGTGTCGTCGCCTTGCAGCAGGCAGCGCACCAAGCGCTCCAAGGGCTGGCGTGCCGCGGAAAATTGCTGCAGCGCCGGCCGGGCGCGCAAGGCGTGCTGGCGCAGGATGGTCAGCGCCGGCGCCAGGCCCGGCAGTAGACGGAGCAGCTGCCTGTCCGCCGCCCAGGCTTCGCACAGCAGATAAAGGTCGCGTTGCAGTGGCGTTTCCAGTGACGCGGCCTGGGTGGCGCTGCCGCGTCGCGCACGCATGGCCTGTTGCAGGGCCAGGGTGCGGTAATTTTGCATCGCCTGCGCCGGATCGCCGATGTGCAGATAAGCCGGCAGCCAGATCTGCCGATCATCGGTTGCCGGAACGGCCACGTGCCGGCGCGGATGTTCACTACGCCGCCAGAGGCTTTGCAGCAGGGTGGGAGGTGCCGGCGGCTGGGCGATACGCAATGGAAAGCGGCAACCGAGGGCCGCCTGTATCAGCAGGTCGAGGCGCTCGCTAAGGTCCTCCAGTCCGACTGGCTTTGGCGTTGCCTGGCTGCTGCGCTGGCGCCGCCACAGACGTTGGATATAGATAGTGGCATGGCGTGCAACATCACTGAGGACGTCTTCGGCTTCGGCCATCAGATAAAGGTCAGGTCGACCAGGTCCCGCATCGCACCCACCAGCGCGGCGTCGTCTGACAGGGGGGCGATCAAGGCGGCGTTGCAGGCGCTGCGCACACCAATGCCGCTGGCGATCAGGCGGGCGGTGGCAATCAACAAGCGCGTGCTGGGGACTTCGGCCAGGCCACGGTCCTGCAGGCCACGCAGTTTTTGGCCGAGCGAGACCAGCGCGTGAGCCGTGGCGTGGTCGGCACCGCTTTCGTGCATGACGATGCGTACTTCCTGCTCGGTTGGCGGAAAGTCGAAATCCAGGGCGACGAACCGCTGCCGCGTGCTGGGTTTCAGATCCTTGAGCATGCGCTGGTAGCCAGGGTTATAGGACACCACCAGTTGAAAGCCGGGCGCGGCGTCGAGGGTTTCGCCGGTCTTGTCCAACGGCAGGATGCGTCGATGGTCGGTCAGCGGATGCAGCACGACGATGGTGTCCTGACGGGCTTCGACCACTTCGTCGAGATAGCACAGGGCGCCTTCTCGTACGGCGCGGGTCAGCGGGCCGTCGCTCCAACGGGTGCCGTCATGGTCGATGAGAAAACGGCCGAGCAGGTCGCTGGCGGTCATGTCGTCGTGACAGGAAACGGTGACCAGCGGTCGGCCCAGCCGCCAGGCCATGTGCTCGACGAAGCGCGTCTTGCCACAACCGGTCGGCCCCTTGAGCATCACTGCCAGTTGCCGCGCATGACATTGCTCGAAGATCGTCACTTCGTCGCCACTGGGCGCGTACCAAGGCTCGGCTGCGCGAGGCGCGGCGTGCCCATCCACCGGTACGATGGGTGCGGCCGACAAATTCATCACACGTTCGCTCGCACGCCGGGCGTGACGAGCGGCTCTTGGTCATCGACGACGAAGCGCGGCGCATAGCGAAAGAAGTCGTAGATGAACAAACCCACGCCGACCGCAAACATCGAGGCGGTGGCAATGAGCATGACGAAGTGGATCTGGATTTTAAGCTGGGCGTCCAGATAGCCCATGCCCATGACCCGTTCCAGATAGACCTGGCCGATGCCGGCCGTGGCGAACGACAGGGTCATACCGAACATGCCACCCAACTGCAACCAGAAGGCCCAATAGCCGATGCTGTCGCCATCCTCACTGTCGCGCCGGGTGATGGCCGGCATGGCGTAGGCGATCATCGCCATGATGATCATCGCGTAGGCGCCATAAAAGGCGGCATGGCCGTGCATGGCGGTGATCAGCGTGCCGTGGGTCCACTTGTTGATGCTCGGAAAGGTATGGGCCAAGCCCAGCAGGCCGGCACCAAACAGGGTGAACACGGCGCTGCCCAGGGTCCAGTGCAGAGCCAGCTTGTTGGGGTGGGCCAGCCCCGAGCGGCGCATGGCGTAGTAGGCGTACATTGCCATGCCCAGCAGCGCTGCCGGTTCAAGGGCACTGAAAAAGCCGCCGATGGGCAGCCAGTAGCCGGGCACGCCGACCCAGTAATAGTGGTGCGCGGTGCCGAGAATGCCGGCGATGAACACCAGGCCGACGATCACGTATAGCCATTTTTCCATCACCTCGCGATCAGCACCGGACAGGCGGATCAGCAGGTAGGCGAGGAAGCCACCCTGGATCATTTCCCAGACGCCTTCAACCCACAGGTGGATGGTCCACCAGCGGTAATAGATCGACACGGTGTAATTCTCGTAATGCAGCAGAGCTGGCAGGTAGAGCACCGCAGCGCTGGCCAAACCGAGCAGCAGCACGCCCTCGGTGGTGGTGAAACGCCCGGATTTCTTGATGGTCATGCCGATGTTGTAAAGGAAGATCAGCATGCAGATGACGATGACGAGCTTATGCGGCAGGGGCTGTTCCAGCAGCTTGTTACCGGTGCCGTAGCGGAACAGGTAGCCAATGATCGCGCTGACACCCATCACCACCCACAGGCCAAGTTGGATGTAGGCCAGCTTGGTGCTGTACAGCTCGGTGCGCGACTCGTCGGGCACCAGCCAGTAGGTGGCACCCATGAAGCCGGTGAGTACCCAGACGATCAGCAGGTTGGTGTGAATCACCTTGGTAACGTCGAACGGCAGCAGATACAGCAGCGGGTCCGGCCCGAGGTACTTGGCCGCGGAGAGCAGGCCGAATACCAGTTGCAAGCCGAACAGCACCATGGCGACGGCGAAATACCAGTAAGCGACAGACTGTGAGTGGTAGCGCATGGTCATCCCCTGTGCATGGAGTGCGGCCCGGGCGTGCGGTTATTTGAAACTCGCCAGATAAGCGACCAACTGGTCGAGCTGTTCGTCGCTCAGCGCGTCGGCGTAGGTGGTGGGCATGAATGACGTGCCGCCGGCCGAATACATATCGCCGGGGTGCAGGTATTCGCTGGGCGCGATGATCGACTCGCGAATAAAGTCTTCCACGGTGTCGGCCTGGCCGTGGTAGTCCGGCGAGGCCAGGGTTTGCTCGGCGCGCGTCGCCAGGCCGGCGAGGGTGGGCCCTGCCAGGTTCACGCCGGGCGCGGTGGAATGGCACGCCGTGCACACGGGAGTGGCGCTGCGAAACAGCGCTTCGCCTAAGGCGATGGGATCTTCGTTGCCGCTGACCGGGCGCGCGCCGGGTGGCAACTGCTGACTGGCCGAGGCGGCGTCCTGCTGGGAAATGCTCATGCTGGTGCCGGGAATCGAGGCGCCACTCACGAGGATCGGCCGTGGCGGCCAGCCCTGGTTGTCGACGTTGGCCACCCAGTCGAGAAAGGCGATCAGGGCGGCGATGTCTTGATCGCTGAGGTTCTGGTTCGGCATCAGCCGACGGTGTCGCTGTTCGTCATAGAAACGCGACGGGTCCTTGAGAAAGGCCGTCAGGTAAGGCGCACCGCGGTGTTGGGTGATCTTGGTCAGGTCCGGTGCGTAGTAAGCACCCTCGCCGAACAGGGTGTGGCAGTTGATGCAGTTATTTTCATGCCAGACGTCCTTGCCACGCGTTACCTCTGGCGTGATGCTCTGAGCATTGGTCAGCGTGGGAAATTGTCGGTGGCTATCAACGGTCAGCCCCAGGAACACAAGCACCGCGATGCCGGTGGAAATCAGCGCGAACAGACGGGTTTGGCGTTTATTCATGGCGAAGCCCTCGTGGCGGGTTCAAACGCCGATTCCGGTCCAGTGCAGCGCGCTGATCGCAGCGGCATAAACAATGCTTGCCAGCATCAGTGCGAGCACGACAAAACTGAGAATTCGTAGCGTTTTTTCCATGGCTGCTTTCCTTTCCCGACGTTCAGGTGAGGGATGAGCGAAGCGTTTGGCGCGCTGAATCAGGTATCGACTGAGGCGTGAGTTCCCGGTGGTCGAAAGATCGTCACCAGAACAATGGCGTCGCTGAGCGCACGCAGGGCATGCCCAACGTCGCCATCCAGATACATAAGGTCGTTGGCATCCATCGGTTGCCAGTCAGCGTCGACCTGCACCTCAAGATTGCCCTGGTGGCAGAAGATGGTGATGGGGCCGGTAACGGCGTGACGGGGCACGAGCTTGCCGGCCGGTAATACCAGGCGCATCAGCTCCAGGCGTGGTGCGCTGACCAGTGCCTGGGAAATAAGGCCTAGAGACCCAGAGGTCTGCAGCAGATTGACGACCTCGCCTGAGGTTGCATGCTTTAGGGCCATGGTAGAGACCTTGATCGTCTCGTTAATGCCTGAAGACTAGTAGCGAGGCGGTGGATGTCCAGTCTGTTATCGAGCGACCGCCACCATGCAAAAAGCCGCGCATGTGCGCGGCTTTTCATGACTGCCAAATGTCAGACGTTGAAACGGAAGTGCATTACGTCGCCATCCTTGACGATGTATTCCTTGCCTTCCAGGCGCCATTTGCCGGCTTCCTTGGCGCCGGCTTCGCCCTTGTACTGGATGAAGTCGTCATAGGCGATGACTTCGGCACGGATAAAGCCTTTCTCGAAATCAGTGTGAATCACGGCGGCGGCCTGTGGGGCGGTGGCGCCGACCTTGACGGTCCAGGCACGCACTTCCTTCACACCGGCGGTGAAGTAGGTTTGCAGGTTGAGCAGTTCGTAGCCGGCGCGGATCACGCGGTTCAGGCCCGGCTCGGTCATGCCGATGGCTTCGAGGAACATGTCCTTTTCTTCGCCGTCGTCGAGTTCGGCGATTTCCGCCTCGATCTTGTTGCACACCGGCACCACGATCGCGCCTTCCTCTTCGGCGATGCCTTTAACCACGTCGAGCAGCGGGTTGTTCTCGAAGCCGTCCTCGGCAACGTTGGCGATGTACATCACCGGCTTGCTGGTCAGCAGGTGGAAGCCACGGATGATCAGCTTTTCTTCGTTGCTCATGTCCTTCATCAGGCTGCGAGCCGGCTTGCCTGCTGTGAAGTGGGCGATCAGCTGTTCCAGCAGGCCCTTTTGCGCAATGGCTTCCTTGTCGCCGCCCTTGGCGTTGCGGGTGACCTTTTGCAGTTGCTTCTCGCAGCTGTCGAGGTCGGCGAAGATCAGTTCCAGGTCGATGATCTCGATGTCGCGCTTGGGATCGACGCTGTTGGACACGTGGATGACGTTGTCATCTTCAAAGCAGCGCACCACGTGGGCGATGGCGTCGGTCTCGCGGATGTTGGCCAGGAATTTGTTGCCCAGGCCTTCACCTTTGGAGGCGCCGGCCACGAGGCCTGCGATGTCGACGAATTCCATGGTGGTCGGCAGAACGCGCTCGGGCTTGACGATCTCCGCCAGCGCCTCGAGGCGTGCGTCGGGCATTGGCACGATGCCGCTGTTCGGCTCGATGGTGCAGAAGGGGAAGTTCTCTGCGGCGATGCCGGACTTGGTCAAGGCGTTGAACAGGGTGGACTTGCCGACGTTGGGCAGGCCGACGATGCCGCAATTGAATCCCATGGTGTATCCCTCGCGGAGATAAAGACGGTAAAGGGGAGGTGATCAGGCTTTCTGGCTGTGCAGCTTGTGCATGGCCTTGATCCAGTCGCCGGCCAGCATCTCGGGCAACACGCCCAGGGCGAAGTCGATGCTGGCGTCGAGCAGTTCCTGCTCGCTACGTGGGGCGCGGCCCAGTACGTAGCCGGTGACCTGGCTGCTGTGGCCGGGATGACCAATGCCCAGGCGCAGGCGGTGGAAACTGTTCTGATTGCCGAGTTGGGCGATGATGTCGCGCAACCCGTTGTGCCCGCCGTGTCCGCCGCCCTGTTTGAGCTTCGCGACGCCGGGAGGCATGTCGAGTTCGTCGTGTGCCACCAGGATGGCTTCCGGCTCGATGCGGAAGAACCTCGCCAGCGCGGCGACGGCCTGTCCGCTGCGGTTCATGAAGGTAGTGGGGATCAGCAGACGAACATCGCGGCCTTGATGGGTGAATTTACCCGTCAAGCCAAAATACTTTTTGTCGAGGGCCAGGCGTACGCCTTCGCGGTCGGCCAGACGCTCAACGAAAAGAGCCCCTGCGTTATGCCGGGTCTGGTCGTATTCGGGGCCTGGATTTCCCAGGCCGACGATCAGTTGTACGGCAGTCACATCAGGGGCCCTTCCTCAAGCGGCTGCGAGTCGATTACTCGGCAGCTTCTTCGCCTTCTTCGGCGGTCTTCGCAACGCGGGAAGCGTGGATGTTGACCACCGGCAGGTCGCTGCCATGAATCAGCGAAACCAGTGCAACGCCTTCCGGCAGTTTCAGGTCGCTCATGTGCAGGACCTGACCGACTTCGAGGTTGGCGATGTCAACTTCGATCACGTCAGGCAGGTCTTGCGGCAGGCAGGAAACTTCGACGTCCGGCAGGTTCAGGTAGACTTCGCCGCCCTGAGTCTTGATGCCGATGGAGCTTTCCTGATTGATCAGGTGCACCGGTACGGTGGCGGTCAGCTTCTGGCCAGCAACCACGCGCTGGAAGTCAGCGTGCAGGACGAAGTTCTTCGCCGGGTGGCGCTGCAGGGCCTTGATCACGACGTCTTGGCTGGCGCCGTCGACGTTCAGGGTGATCACGTTGCTGAACGCGATTTCGTTTTCCAGCATTTTGGCCAGGTCTTTGGCCAGCAGGCTGATGGACAGCGGCTCTTGGTTGCCACCGTAGATAACGGCCGGAACCATGTTTTCGTTACGACGCAGGCGGCGGCTCGCACCTTTCCCCAGGTCGGAACGCGCAGCGGCTTCCAGGGTAAATTTAGTCATTTCAGTTTCTCCAAATTAGCCTTGCCGACCATTCGCTTGCGACCAGCGTCCGGACGGTTCGGCAAAAAGCCCCGTGCAAAGACGGGGCAGTATTCAGCGCAACGCAGCCAACGGCAAAGCCGTTAGCGGAACATGGCGCTGATAGATTCCTCATTGCTGATGCGGCGAACCGCTTCAGCGACAACCGGTGCAATATCCAGCTGACGAATGCGCGGGCAGGCCTGTGCGGCAGCCGACAGCGGGATGGTGTTGGTCACCACCAGTTCGTCGAGGATGGAATTTTCAACGTTTTCAATGGCACGGCCAGACAGCACCGGGTGGGTGCAGTAGGCATAGACACGCTCGGCGCCGTGGTCCTTGAGGGCCTTGGCGGCGAGGCACAGGGTGCCGGCCGTATCGACCATGTCGTCGACCAGTACGCAGGTACGGCCCTGAACATCACCGATGATGTGCATGACTTCCGAGACGTTGGCTTTCGGACGACGCTTGTCGATGATCGCCAGGTCGACACCGAGGCTCTTGGCCACGGCACGTGCACGAACCACGCCGCCGATGTCCGGAGAGACGATCAGCAGGTTTTCGAAGCGCTGGTCTTCGATGTCGTCGACCAGGGTCGGCGAACCGTAGATGTTGTCGACCGGGATGTCGAAGAAGCCCTGAATCTGGTCAGCGTGCAGGTCGACCGTGAGGACGCGGTTGACACCTACGTTGGCCAGCATGTCAGCCACGACCTTGGCACTGATCGCCACACGTGCGGAGCGCGGACGGCGATCCTGGCGGGCGTAACCAAAGTAGGGGATGACCGCGGTAATGCGGGAGGCCGAGGAGCGGCGGAAGGCGTCAGCCATCACCACCAATTCCATCAGGTTATCGTTGGTGGGCGCGCAGGTCGGTTGAATCAGGAAGACGTCCTTACCGCGAACATTTTCATTGATTTCGACACTGATTTCGCCGTCGGAGAATTTGCCTACTGCAACATCGCCCAGTGGGATATGCAATTGACGAACGACGCGACGCGCCAGATCGGGGTTAGCGTTCCCCGTAAAGACCATCATCTTGGACACGCGCAGTACCTGCCTGAGGGTGGGTCCGATGAATTAAAAAGCTGTTCAAAAAGCCAGGCTTTTCGAACAGCTCTCGAGTATATGGCAGGGGCGGCTGGATTCGAACCAACGCATGGCAGGATCAAAACCTGCTGCCTTACCGCTTGGCGACGCCCCTGTAGGATGTTGCGACTCAAATGTGTATTCAGTTTACGTTTGCCTAACCTCAAAGAGGTTATGGCAGGGGCGGCTGGATTCGAACCAACGCATGGCAGGATCAAAACCTGCTGCCTTACCGCTTGGCGACGCCCCTGTAACGTATAACCGAATGTCAAACATTCACTTCCTTGCCAGCGTTCCGAGCTGTTGGTGAACAGGAGACCTGTTGCAGCCGCGAGCGATGAAGCGTGGCAGAGTGGCTGGAAGTTGGCGCGAGACTTTATC
Source organism: Pseudomonas sp. B392_1p (assembly GCF_052245235.1). Classification (NCBI taxonomy): domain Bacteria; kingdom Pseudomonadati; phylum Pseudomonadota; class Gammaproteobacteria; order Pseudomonadales; family Pseudomonadaceae; genus Pseudomonas; species Pseudomonas sp. B392_1p. Next base: position 168,845 of record NZ_JBQPXM010000009.1, on the reverse strand, counting down.
AGCATCGCTGCGATTTGGGAAGCTCCCAAATACACAAGCTCCAGTTCCGGTCATTCTTGCTGGAACAAATTTGTTCAGCAAGTTCAAGGCGTTACGCACTTCTGCGTAGTGCCTCTCAACCACCGGCTGACAGTCGTTATGACCGCCCCCCTCAGGAAGGCTGCGAACTGTAATGGCCGGCGTATTACGTGTCAACTCCGGGTCGGAAAAAATTTCCGCAGTACTTACAGAGACTTGCGGTGCCAGTACGAGAAACCAGGGCTCGCTCAGGGTGACTGGCGTGAGGCGCTCGCCGACGCCTTCGGCAAATGCTGCGCGACCATGCACGAAGACCGGCACGTCGGCGCCCAGCTCCAGCCCCAGCTCGGCTAGACGGTTTTCGCTCCATTCCAGGTGCCACAGGTGATTGAGGCCGAGCAGGGTGGTGGCAGCATCCGAACTGCCGCCGCCAATGCCGCCGCCCATGGGCAGTTGCTTGTCCAGCCAGATATCGGCTCCTAAGGGTGTGCCGCTGCGCGCTTGCAATTGGCGGGCAGCGCGCACGATCAGGTTGCTGTCGTGGGGCACCCCGGGAATCTGCGTGTGTAAACGGACCACGCCGTCGTCGCGGCTGCGAAAACCCAACTGATCGCCATGGTCGAGAAACTGAAACAGGGTCTGCAGTTCGTGGTAGCCGTCTGCGCGGCGTCCATTGATGTGCAGGAACAGGTTGATCTTGGCCGGGGCCGGCAGAATCAGTTGAGCGTCGTGCATGATTGTCATGGTTGGAGTGAGTAGGGCTTGGGCTCTTAAGGCGCGTGCTGTGAATTACTGCCCCAGTAGTCGAGGCCGCCATTCCTTGATGACCAGGGTGACAGTCAGGTCGTGACCTTGAAGCTTCATGCGCGCGGGCAGGGCATAGCCATCGTGCTCGGTATAACCGAGGTAGTCGACTTGCCAGCCGTCCTGCTGCAAGCGGGCCAGGCGGCTGTCCGGATCCAGCGTTACCTGGCTGCGCCGCTCCGGCTCCGGAAGGCCACGAATCCACCACAGCAGGTTGGACACTGGCAAGCGCCAGCCAAGTTGTTCTTCCAGTAACGCCTCGGGTGAAGCCGCCTCGAAACGGCCCTGATTGGCGATGTCCAGCACAATGGCGCCGGGGCGGCCGGTCAGGCGGCTGGCGCCCTGGCCGAGCGGGCCGGAAAGGCGGATGTCGAAATAGGACTGGCGTTGCAGCCAGAACAGAGTAGCGCTGCCGGATTCCTGAGGAGAGCGAATGCCCACCTTGCCGCTGATCTGCCAGCCATCGAGCTGGGTGATCTGCGATTTGTGGGCTTGCCACTGGGCGGGATCGCCCTGGCCGTGCAGGGCTTCCTGGGGTTGTTGGCCGGCGCAGCCGGCAAGCAGGGCGAACAGACTGATAACGAGCAGGTAGCCAAGGCGCATGGTCAGGGGTTCTCCGAGCCAGTCAAGCGTTGCAGGGTGCTGCGCAGGATGCTGCTTTCGGGCTGCACCTTGAGCGCTTCGGCCCAAACCCTACGGGCCTCGGCGTGCTTGCCACGGGTCCACAGCACTTCACCGAGGTGGGCGGCTACCTCGGCGTCGGGAAAACGCTCATGGGCCTGGCGCAGCAAACGTTCGGCTTCGCTCAGGTTACCCAGGCGGAAATTCACCCAGCCCAGGCTGTCCAGGATCGCCGGATCTTGCGGATTGAGTTGGTGAGCCTGTTCGATCAACACCTTGGCTTCGGCGTAGCGCGTGGTGCGGTCGGCCAGGGTGTAGCCCAACGCATTGAGGGCCATGGCGTTATCAGGCTCGCGCTCGAGAATGAAGCGCAGGTCCTTTTCCAGCTGCGCCAGGTCGCCGCGCTTCTCCGCCAGCATGGCACGTGTGTACAGCAGGCTGAGGTCGTCTGGGAATTCCTTCAGGGCCTGTTCGATCAGCCTGCTGGCGCGCTCGGGTTGTTGATACTTGGCCCAGGCTTCGGACTCGATCAAGTACAACTGCAGGGCGTAGTCAGGCTGGTCGAGGCGGGCGCCGCGTAAACGTCGTGACGCTTCGGCGCTGCGCTGACTGGAAAAGAGGATGTTGCTCTGGCGCACCTGGGCGGGCAGAAATTCATTGCTCGGCCCGACCTGTGAGTACTCATCCAGGGCTTGCTCGGGTTCGCCCAGTTCCTCATGCACTCGGCCCAGATGCAGGTGCGCGGCGTTCACATGAGTCTCGTTGCGAACAAGTTGCTGCAGGTGGTCGCGGGCTTCCTGCCAGTCTTTGGCCTCCATGCACACCAGGGCGAGGGAAAAGCGCAGGTCGTCATCGTCCGGGTACTGTTCAAGCAATCGTGAGAATGCTTGCTTGGCCTCCTTGATGCGCCCCTGGTCGACCAGCAGGCGCGCCTGAGCAAGGCGCAGGCGTTTATCGTCGGGGTGTTGGCGAATCCCTCTTTCCAGCAGCGGCAGCGCTTCATCGCCACGGCCAACACTTTGCAGCAGCCGTGTGCGCAGCAGCAGGGTGGCGATTTCACTGTCTTGTACGGGCTGGCGTTGCAGCAAAGCCAGGGCTTCTTCGGGGCGACCGTCCTGTTGCAGCAGCAGGGCCTGGCCGAACAGCAATTGCGCGTTGTTCGGATACTGTTGCAGCAGGCGGTCGAAGTTCTTCATCAGCCCGCTGCGGGTATCCGGGTCGGTCTCCGCGGCAGAGAGGGCCAGGAAGTCAAAGTGCGTGCTGCCATGGCGCTTGAGCACGTTCTCCATGTAGACCAGTGATTCGTCAAAGCGGCCGGCACGCGCCAGCTGTATGGCGGCGGCGCGCTGTGCATCTAGGTTGTCCGGCGCCGCATCCGCCCAGATCTGGCTACTGAGCAGGGCTGCCTGCTCGGAGCCGAGGTATTCGGCGATCCGATAGGCGCGCTCGGCAACGGCTGGGTCCTCGGTGGCGTTGGCCTGTTGCAGGTAGTTGCCCAGGGCGATATCAAAACGACCGCGCTGACCAGCCAGTTCAGCTGTCAGCAGGGCGTACAGCGTCTCTTGGCTGAACGAGGCGTACTGTTGCGGTTCGGGTGTGCTGACCGGCGCCGGCGGGGTGGTTTCGGGGGCGCTGGTGATGCTCTGACAACCACCCAGTAACGTCAGGATGGTCAAAATTGCGAAGGATTTTTTCATGGGAAAGAAGACTTACCTGCTGTTGCGCCATCATGACACATGCCTCCAGGCAAGCCCATGGGCTGCCGTTTGCCGGCGCTAGAAAGGGTGCGACTAATAGTGGCAATAAGTGATGGAGGTTGTTCTACGCCCGGCGACGTAGGAGAATTACCGGCTTCTCTAGCTTGATTTACGACCCGCATGGCTTTCCTCGCCCTTGGTATCAACCACAAAACCGCTTCGGTGGATGTCCGCGAGCGCGTGGCATTCACCCCTGAGCAGATGGTAGAGGCCCTGCAGCAGCTCTGCCGGTTAACGTCGAGCGGCGAAGCAGCGATTCTTTCCACCTGTAACCGTAGTGAACTCTATGTTCGGCAGGAGTCACCGGAAGCCGACGCCGTGCTGCGCTGGCTGGCCGATTTTCACGGGCTGAGCCTAGACGATCTGCGCGCTTGCGCCTATGTCCACACCGAGGACGAGGCAGTGCGACACATGATGCGTGTCGCCTGCGGACTCGACTCGCTGGTGCTTGGCGAACCGCAGATTCTCGGCCAGATGAAGTCCGCCTATGCCGTGGCCCGCGAGGCGGGCACGGTCGGGCCGTTGCTGGGCCGGTTGTTCCAGGCCACGTTCAGTACGGCGAAAACCGTGCGCACCGACACCGCCATCGGTGAAAACCCAGTGTCCGTCGCCTTTGCCGCAGTCAGCCTGGCCAAGCAGATCTTCAGCAACCTGCAAAACAGCCAGGCATTGCTGATCGGCGCGGGCGAGACCATTACTCTCGTCGCCCGACATCTGCACGAGCAGGGCGTCAAGCGCATCGTGGTGGCCAACCGGACGCTGGAGCGCGCCAGTCAGCTGGCCGCCGAGTTCGGCGCGCGGGCGGTGTTGCTGTCGGAAATTCCCGATGAGTTGGTCGGCAGCGATATCGTTATCAGCTCCACCGCCAGTCAATTGCCGATTCTGGGCAAGGGCGCCGTCGAGCGCGCATTGAAATTGCGCAAGCACAAGCCGATGTTCATGGTCGATATCGCTGTGCCGCGGGATATCGAATCGCAGGTCGGCGAGCTGGATGACGTCTACCTGTATACCGTTGACGACTTGCATGATGTCGTCGAGGAAAACCTCAAGAGCCGCCAGGGCGCCGCCCAGGCTGCCGAGGAGTTGGTCAACCTGGGCGCCGGCGAGTTCATGGTGCGCTTGCGCGAACTGGCCGCTGTGGACGTGCTCAGAGCCTATCGTCAGCAGGCCGAGCAACTGCGCAACGAGGAACTGGCCAAGGCGCAGCGACTGCTGGCCAATGGCGGCGCGCCCGAAGACGTGTTGGCGCAGCTGGCGCGCAGCCTGACCAACAAGTTGCTGCATGCACCCAGTGTTCAACTGAAAAAATTCTCGGCTGATGGCCGGGGCGATGCCCTGGCTGTGGCCCAGGAACTGTTTGGCCTTGACGAGGGCGATGCGAAAAAATGAAAGCCTCGCTGCTCAATAAGCTGGACGTTCTCCAGGACCGTTACGAAGAACTCACGGCGCTGCTGGGTGACGGAGAAGTCATCGCCAACCAGAAGCAGTTCCGCGCCTATTCCAAAGAGTACGCCGACGTCGAGCCGGTGATTCTCGCCTACCGCGAGTTTCGCAAGGTGCAGGGCGACTTGGCCGGCGCGCAGGAAATGCTCAAGGACAGCGACCCGGACATGCGGGAAATGGCCGAGGAAGAAGTCAGCGATGCCAAGGAGCGACTGCTCGGTATCGAAGATCAGCTGCAGCGCATGCTGCTGCCCAAGGATCCCAAGGACGGGCGCAACGTCTTCCTGGAAATTCGTGCCGGTACCGGTGGCGATGAAGCAGCCATCTTTTCGGGCGACCTGTTCCGCATGTACTCGCGTTACGCTGAGCGTCAGGGCTGGCGGGTCGAGATCCTGTCGGAAAGCGTCGGCGAGCACGGCGGCTACAAAGAGGTGATCTCCCGCGTCGAAGGCGACAACGTGTTTGCCAAGCTGAAGTTCGAATCCGGTGCCCACCGTGTGCAACGTGTGCCGGAAACCGAATCCCAGGGCCGCATCCATACCTCGGCCTGCACCGTGGCGGTGTTGCCCGAACCGGACGAACAGGCGGCAATCGAAATCAACCCGGCCGACCTGCGCGTGGACACCTACCGCGCCTCCGGCGCCGGCGGTCAGCACATCAACAAGACCGATTCGGCGGTGCGCATCACCCACTTGCCCACCGGCATGGTGGTCGAGTGCCAGGAAGAACGCTCGCAGCACAAGAACCGTGCGCGCGCCATGTCCTGGCTGGCGGCCAAGTTGCAGGATCAGCAGGACGCCGCTGCGCACAAGGAAATTTCCGACTCGCGCAAAATGTTGGTGGGCTCCGGAGATCGCTCTGAGCGCATCCGTACCTACAATTTCCCCCAGGGCCGGGTAACCGACCACCGCATCAACCTGACCCTGTATTCGCTGAGCGAAGTCTTGGCCGGCGCGGTGGAGCAGGTGATCGAGCCGTTGCTGCAGGAATACCAGGCCGACCAACTGGCGGCGCTGGGCGATTAACGGCAGCGGCAAGCCGCACGCTATCAGCCGCAAGCTGAATGAGTGGCGTCTTGTAGCGTGCCGCTCGCCGCTTGAGACTTAATACGTATGCCCACTATCGAAACACTGCTCAACGCCGCCGACTTGCCCGACTCGCCCAGTGCACGGCTGGACGCTGAGCTGCTGCTGGCCCATGTGCTCGGCAAGCCGCGCAGCTACCTGCGTACCTGGCCGGAAAAAACGCCCAGCGAGGAGCAGCAACTGGCCTTCGCCGAGCTGCTGCAGCGTCGTTGTGCCGGCGAACCGGTGGCCTACCTGCTGGGCCGTCAAGGCTTCTGGAGCTTGGACCTGGACGTTGCGCCGCATACCTTGATTCCCCGCCCCGATACCGAGTTGCTGGTGGAAACCGCGCTGGCGCTACTGCCGGCCACGCCGCTGGTCGCGCTGGACCTGGGCACCGGCACCGGCGCCATCGCCCTGGCGCTGGCCAGCGAACGGGCTGCCTGGCAGTTGACCGGGGTGGATCGCATCGACGAGGCCGTGATCCTGGCTGAACGTAATCGCCAGCGCCTCCAGCTTAACAACGTGCAATTTGCGCTCAGCCACTGGTTTTCCGCGCTAGAGGGCCGGCGTTATCGGCTGATCCTCAGCAATCCGCCGTATATCGCCGCCGATGATGCTCACTTGAACGAAGGCGATGTGCGCTTTGAGCCGACCAGCGCGTTGGTGGCCGGCCAGGATGGGCTGGACGATATCCGCCTGATCATCGCCCAGGCGCCGCATTTTTTGGAGCCGGGCGGCTGGTTGCTGCTCGAGCACGGGTTCGATCAGGCGCTGGCCGTGCGCGAGTTGCTCGGGGTAGCCGGTTTTGCCGAGGTCCATAGCCGCCGCGACCTGGCCGGCCACGAACGCATCAGTCTGGGTTGTTGGCAGCCCGACTCGGGAGCTGCTCATGTTCAATGAACTCAATGATGATGAACTGCTGCGCTACAGCCGGCAGATCCTTCTGTCACAAGTCGATGTCGAGGGCCAATTGCGCCTCAAGCAGGGGCGCGTACTGATTGTCGGCCTCGGTGGGCTGGGCTCGCCGGTGGCGCTGTACCTGGCGGCCGCCGGGGTGGGCGAACTGCATCTGGCGGATTTCGACACCGTGGACCTGACCAACCTGCAACGGCAGGTGATTCACGACAGCCAGAGCGTGGGCGTGGGCAAGGTGGATTCCGCCATGGCTCGCCTCGCCAGGCTCAACCCCGGCGTGCGGCTGGTTGCCCATCGCCAGGTGCTGGAGGGCGACACGCTGGCCGAGGCGGTGAGCGCAGTGGATGTGGTAGTCGATTGCTGCGACAACTTCGCCACCCGCGAGGCGGTTAATGCTGCCTGTGTGGCGGCCGGCAAGCCGCTGGTGTCCGGTGCGGCGATTCGCCTCGAAGGCCAGTTGGCGGTCTTCGACCCGCGCGACGCGGCCAGCCCTTGTTATCACTGCCTGTACGGCCATGGCAGCGAGGCCGAATTGACCTGCAGCGAAGCCGGCGTGATCGGCCCGCTGGTCGGTCTGGTCGGCAGCCTGCAGGCGCTGGAAACCCTCAAGCTGCTGGCCGGTTTCGGCGAGCCCCTGGTGGGCCGTTTGCTGTTGATCGACGCCTTCGGCAGCCGCTTCCGCGAACTCAAGGTCAAGCGTGATCCCCACTGCGCCGTCTGTGCAGGCCGCCATGCCCAGTAGCGCACCGATTGGCGTGTTCGATTCCGGTGTCGGCGGGATTTCCGTGTTGCGCGAGATTCGTGCGCGACTGGCTCAAGAATCGCTGATCTACGTCGCCGACAGCCGCTATGTGCCGTACGGCGAGAAAAGCCCCGACTTCATTCGTGAGCGCAGCCGGCTGATTGCCGACTTCCTTTTGGCACAAGGCGCCAAAGCGCTGGTGCTGGCCTGCAATACCGCGACGGCGGCGGCCGTGGCCGAGCTGCGCGATCTCTATCCCGCATTGCCCATTGTCGGCATGGAACCGGCGGTCAAACCGGCAGCTGCAGCGACGCGCAGCGGCGTAGTGGGCGTGCTGGCCACCACCGGCACGCTGAAAAGCGCCAAGTTCGCCGCTCTCCTGGATCGCTTCGCCCATGACGTGCGGGTGATCACCCAACCCTGTCCGGGCCTGGTGGAGTGCATCGAGTCGGGAGCACTGGACAGCGGCGCAACCCGCGAGCTGTTGAACGGTTTCGTCGAACCGCTGCTGGCCCAGGGCTGCGACACGCTGATCCTCGGCTGCACCCATTACCCATTTATCAAGCCGCTGCTGCGTGGGCTGGTACCAGACTCGGTGAGCCTGATCGACACGGGCGAAGCCGTCGCGCGTCAGTTGCAGCGCCTGCTGCAAGCCCGTGACCTGCTGGCTGGCGGACCGCCCTTAGCCACACGTTTTTACACCACCGGCGCGGTGGGCGGATTGCAGCAGGTATTGCCCACCCTGTGGCAGGACGAAGCGCACCTGGAACCGCTGGGTTTGGAACTCACCTCCGGCTGAGCCTTCATATAACGGGAAGTCTGTCTTCTTTTCCTTCTGGATAAGGATGTTTCCCATGATTAACAGGCCATTTAAAAACGTAGGCGAGGCCGGCAAGACGAGGCAAAAACAGCCGAGGAAGCGCAGTTTAGGAGTTCTAAATGAGCATGACTCACTGCGTTTCGCCCTTCGGGCGGCGCTAAAGCGCGTTAGCCGCAAGCGGCTTGCTGAGGCTGTTTTTAACGACGTATTGCCAACGCAGGTAGTTTTAAAACGGCCTGTAAAAGGATTCCCCCTGGCGGCATTAACCCTTGCGCTGGTCGGGCTGCAACACGCACACGCGATGGATGTAACCCTAGGCGTCGGCCAGAGCTCGGAGTCGGAAATGGTCTACCGCCTGGGATTGCAGTGGGATTTCCAGCGCAGTTGGTGGGAAACCTCCACGGGGCGTCTGACCGGCTACTGGGATGCCGCCTACAGCTACTGGCAGGGCGACCAAACCTCCAGCAACCACAGCCTTTCGCTGTCCCCTGTGTTCGTCTACGAGTTTGCCGGTGAGCGTTTCAGGCCCTACATCGAGGCCGGAATCGGCGTGGCGGCTTTTGCCGATACCGAAATCGAGGACCGCGACCTGGGCTCGTCTTTCCAATTCGAGGATCGGCTGGGCCTGGGCGTGCGCTTCGGCGCCGACCAGGACCTCGGGTTACGGGTGATCCACTATTCGAATGCGGGCCTGAAAAACCCCAATGATGGCGTAGAGGTGTACAGCCTGTATTACCGGATGGGGTTTTGAGGCGCGGGCAGCGTTATCGATAGGCCTGGGCCAGATCACCGCGTTCCTCGACGCATTCCGGTGAGCCCATTTCAAACTCGCGGCAGATCAAGGGACGATTGGCGTAGATGGTGCAGCGCATGCTGTCGCGATCCAGGGCTGCGCACCAGCCGTCGGCCAGGCGGCGCATGGTTTCGCCGCCCCAGCGATCCTGTTCGATAAAGCGCGCGGGTACGCCCGTGTCGGTCACCAGCATTACTTCCAGGCGACAACAGCAAGCGGCGCAGTTACTGCACAGCACGGGTGGGCTGGGTGTCTGGCGATGGATAAGCGGTGGTTGCTCGGGCATGCCCGCAGTTTACGCCTTGGTGAAGTGCGGCGCTCGGCCAGCAATCGGTTATTTACAGGCCAGACTGAAAGAATCTTGCACCCCGAGCGGAGCTCACCATGCGTATCTTGTTGACTGGCGGTACCGGCCTGATCGGCCGCGCCTTGTGCCACTACTGGCGGGCCCGAGGCCATGACCTCTGGGTCTACAGTCGGAGACCCCAACAGGTGCCCGCGTTGTGCGGCAGCGGAGTGCAGGGGCTGGGCGATCTTAATGAGCTGGGTAACCAGCCGCTGGACGCGGTGATCAACCTTGCCGGCGCGCCCATTGCCGATCGTCCGTGGACCCAAGCGCGCCGCACGGAACTGCGTGACAGTCGTATCGCCCTCACTGAACACTTGCTGGCCTGGCTGGCATTGCACAAGCAACGGCCCCAGGTGCTTATCTCCGGGTCGGCGGTGGGCTGGTATGGCGATACCGGTGAGCAGCGGGTGACCGAGCAAACACAGCCGGCCGACCAGGGCTTTGCCGCACGCTTGTGTGGCGCCTGGGAAGACGCCGCTTGCCATGCCGAAACCCTGGGTATTCGCGTGGTACGGGTGCGCACGGCGCCTGTGTTGGCGACCGAGGGCGGTATGTTGCCCCGGCTGCTGCCGATATTCCGTCTGGGACTTGGCGGGCCGATGGGCAGCGGCCGGCAATGGATGCCGTGGATACATCTGCAGGATCAGATCGCCTTGATTGATTTTCTTCTCTGCCACCCCGACGCCCAAGGCCCGTACAATGCCTGCTCGCCGCAACCGGTACGTAATCGCGAGTTTGCCCAGGCGCTGAGCCGCGTGTTGCATCGCCCGGCAGTGCTGCCGGTGCCGGCCATGGCCTTGCGACTGCTGGGCGAGATGTCCGGTTTGCTGCTCGGCGGCCAACAGGCTGTGCCGGAGCGCTTGCAGGCGGCAGGTTTCACGTTTCGTTTTAATGATTTGGACGCGGCGCTGGCGGATCTGCTGGGCCGTCACTGATAGGAATGAGCATGACCGATCACGCGCTGTTGCTGGTCAATCTGGGTTCTCCGGATTCCCCCCAAGTGGACGATGTGCGCCGCTACCTCAACCAGTTCCTTATGGATCCTTACGTCATCGACCTGCCATGGCCGGTGCGCCGGTTGCTGGTGTCGCTGATTCTCTATCGTCGTCCGGAGGAGTCCGCCCATGCCTATCAGTCAATCTGGTGGGATGAGGGCTCGCCACTGATCGTGCTCAGCCGCCGTCTGCAAGAAGCCATGCGTGATCACTGGACGCATGGCCCCGTGGAACTGGCGATGCGCTATGGTTCGCCGTCCATTGACAGCGTACTGCAGCGCCTGGCCGAGCAGGGGGTGCGCACGGTGACCGTGGCGCCGCTGTACCCGCAGTTTGCCGACAGCACCATCACCACGGCCTTGCAGGAAGTGCAGCGGGTGACCGCCGCACGCGGGCTGAACTTGAAGGTGAATACCCTGGCGCCGTTCTATGCCGAGGACGCGTATCAGGACGCGCTGGTAGCCAGCGCCAAACCCTACTTGGAAAAGGAGTTCGATCACCTACTGTTGAGCTTCCACGGCATTCCCGAGGGGCACATTCGCAAGTTGGTCAAAGACCCGCAGCATGATTTGCGCGCGGCTGACAGCCGTGGCGTCAGTCCTGAGAATCTGGCGCTGTGCTACCGCAGTCAGTGCCTGCGTACCGCCGAGCTGTTCGCCGAGCGGGCCGGGCTGCGTCCGGAACAGTGGTCGGTGTCCTTTCAGTCGCGACTGGGCAAGAACAAGTGGATCGAGCCCTACACTGAGGCGCGCTTCGATGAATTGGCTGCACGCGGCGTCAAGAAGCTGCTGGTGATGAGCCCGGCGTTCGTGGCCGATTGCATCGAGACCCTGGAAGAGTTGGGTATTCGGGGCCGAGAGCAATTCATCGAGGCCGGCGGGGAAGAGCTGACGCTGGTGCCGTGCCTGAACGATCAGCCGCAGTGGGCACGTGCGCTCAATGGGCTGTGCGAGCAGGCAGCATCGCGGAGTAATTAAGGCGGCTTCGGCCCGTCGTCGAGAATAAAAAACGCCACGCTCCGTGAGGGGCGTGGCGTTTTTCATGGCAGGCGTGCTTGTGGTCAGGGGTTACTGTCTTCCAGCGCCTTGTTTCTCCAGCCCTGCCCGCCGGGCAGCAGCAGATTGAGCAGCAAGGCGGCAAGCGCAGCTAGGGAAATGCCGGAGAGGGCGAAGCCTTGGCCGCCGAACTTCATTCCGCCGATACCGAAGACCAGCGTGACCGAGACGATGATCAGGTTGCGCGCTTCGGACAGATCCACCTGGTTGCGGATCAGGGTGTTCAGGCCGACCACGGCGATGGAGCCGAACAGCAGGCAAAGAATGCCGCCCATGACCGGTACCGGAATGCTTTGCAGGGCAACGCCGAACTTGCCGATGAACGCCAGGACAATGGCGAAGGCCGCCGCCCAGGTCATGATTTTCGGGTTGTAGTTCTTGGTCAGCATCACCGCCCCGGTGACTTCCGCGTAGGTGGTATTCGGCGGGCCGCCGAACAGGCCGGCGGCCGAGGTGGCCAGGCCGTCGCCGAGCAGGGTGCGGTGCAGGCCGGGTTTCTTGATGAAGTTCTTGCCGGTCACGCCGCCGATCGCTACCACCCCGCCGATGTGCTCGATGGCGGGCGCCAGAGCTACCGGCAGCATGTACAGGATCGCGCCCCAATGAAATTCCGGCGCAATGAAGTTCGGCAAGGCCAGCCAGGGCGCAGCGGCGATCGCGCGCGTGTCGATCTGGCCGAGCAGATACGATAAGACGCAGCCAACGATCACCCCGGCAAGGATCGGCACCAGGCGAAACAGCCCGCGACCCAGCATCGCGACCATTAGCGTGGTGAGCAGCGAGGCCATGGAAATGAAGATAGCGGTGCCATAGGGAATCAGCTCTACGGCGCCGTCACCGGTTTTGCCCATGGCCATGTTGACCGCCACGGGTGACAGGGCCAGACCAATGGTCATGATCACCGGGGCGATCACCACCGGTGGCAGCAAGCGGTCGATAAACGCCGGGCCGCGCAGCTTTACCGCCAGGCTCAGCGCGATATACACCATACCGGCGGCGATGATGCCGCCGAGCACCGCCGGCAGGCCTACTTCGGCTTTCAAGACGATGATCGGTGCGATGAAGGCGAAGCTCGACGCCAGGAATACTGGCACCTGGCGACCTGTGACCAACTGAAACAGCAAGGTGCCGACACCGGCGGTGAACAACGCCACGTTGGGGTCCATGCCGGTGATCAGCGGCATCAGCACCAAGGCGCCGAACGCCACGAAGAGCATCTGCGCGCCAGCGATTGACTGGCGCCACAAAGGCTCCTTGAATTCATCGGTCATGCTCAGCTTTCCTTCTGCTTGGTGCCGAAAATCTTGTCGCCGGCATCGCCAAGCCCGGGAATGATATAGCCGTGCTCGTCCAGGCGTTCATCAATGGAGGCCGTGTAAATCTGTACGTCGGGGTGGGCTTTTTGCACCGCCTCGATGCCGGGTGGTGCGGCGACCAGCACCATGGCGCGAATTTCCTTGCAGCCCGCTTTCTTCAGGAGGTCAATGGTGGCAACCATGGAACTGCCGGTGGCCAGCATCGGGTCGATAATCAGTGCCAGACGTGAGTTGATTTCCGGCGCCAGTTTTTCCAGGTAAGTGTGCGCCTCGAGGGTTTCCTCGTTGCGGGCAATGCCCACGGCACTGACCTTGGCACCGGGAACCAGGCTGAGGACACCGTCCAGCATGCCAATGCCGGCGCGCAGGATTGGCACTACAGTGATCTTCTTGCCAGCAATTTTTTCCACTTGGACCTTGCCGCACCAGCCGTCGATCTCGTAGAGCTCAAGCGGCAGGTCATTGGTGGCTTCATAAGTCAACAACGCGCCCAATTCCTGGGCCAGTTCGCGGAAGTTCTTGGTGCTGATATCAGCGCGGCGCATGAGGCCGAGCTTATGGCGGATCAGCGGGTGGCGGATCTCACGGACGGGCATGGGATTGTCTCCGGGTGGGGCGGGCAAAAAAATCGGGTTAGGGTAAAACATTGTGAGCCGGTTGTAATGGCGAAGCTTCGAGCAATCCGCGACATTTTGGCTTCCCATGAGGCGTGTGCGTCCATTGCTTCTTGCCCAGACCCGCTGCGATGGCTACCTTTGCCAGTCTTTTTCCTGACGTCTCGCTTCGCGTGCGCCCGGTTTTGTCGTTCCGCCCCGCCTTGAAGAGGAAGTTCCATGCCCGCCGATCTCGCTCATATTCGCCAGGTGATGGCCGAAGCTGACTGTCTTTATACCAACGAACAGCTTGAAGCCGCCATCCACCAAGTCGCACAGTCAATCAATGCCGAGCTGGCAGAACGCAATCCTGTCGTGTTCTGTGTCATGAACGGCGGGCTGATTTTCGCCGGCAAGCTGTTACCACAACTGGATTTCCCGCTGGAGCTGTCTTACCTGCACGCCACGCGGTACCGCAACGAAACCACCGGTGGCGAGCTGTTCTGGAAGGCCAAGCCGGAAATTTCCTTCATGGATCGCGATGTGCTGATCATCGACGATATCTTGGATGAAGGGCACACCCTGGCGGCGATCAGCGACTTCTGCAAGCACGCCGGCGCCCGTCAGGTCCACACGGTGGTGCTTATCGATAAAACTCACGACCGCAAGGCGCGCCCAGACCTCAAGGCAGATTACGTCGGACTGCCTTGCGTGGACCGTTACATCTTTGGCTATGGCATGGACTACAAGGGCTACTGGCGCAATGCGCCGGGCATTTACGCGGTGAAAGGGCTTTAACTGCGCTGCGATTGCGGCGCCCGTGGTAGCCGGCGCCGCTGCAATAGAAGTGGTCAGGGGTTATGGCACGCCTGTCTCAGCGGCCAGCCCTGGTTGTTCGGTGTGTTGCTGCTCAGGCTTGAGCCAGTGCAACGCCCGCAGCCGAGCCTGGTTGAGGTCACGGACGAAGGCCAGTCGCCCCTCGCTGCGGCGAATGCCGGCGCGGCGCAGTTTCAGGCGCACGCGGGGATGGGTGCCGACCAGGATCAGCCCGATACCCTGGCGGCGATAGTCGTCGCGAATGCTTTCCAGTGCAGCCAGCGCGGTCATGTCCAGCATGGGCACAGCGCTCATTTCAACAATCACTACCTTTACCTCGGCCGGGAAGCGACGCAGCACGCTGAGCGCTTTTTCCGCCGCGCCAAAGAACAGTGGTCCGCGAATGGCGTAGGCACTGACCCCCTCGGGCAGGTCTTGCAGGGCCGCATGGAAACCGCGCGGCAGGCTGGCGGTGTCGGTCAGGTCGCTCATGCGCTTGATGAACAGTCCAGCAGCCAGCAACAGGCCAACGCCGACTGCCAGCACCATGTCGAACAGCACAGTGAGCACCAGGCAGGTAAACAGCACCAGCACATCGCTGCGCGGGGCTATTTTGACCGTATGCACCACATGGCGTGCCTCACTCATGTTCCACGCGACCATCAGCAGCAGGGCGGCCAGCGCGGACATGGGCAAGTAGCTGAACAGCGGCGCGAGCAGCAGGACAGCCAGCAGGACTACGCCGCAGTGAATAATGGCCGCCAGCGGCGAGAAGGCGCCGGCGCGTACGTTGGTGGCGGTACGCGCAATCGCCGCTGTGGCGGTGATACCGCCGAACAGGGGAGCGACCAAATTGCCGATGCCCTGGCCGAGCAATTCGGCGTTGGGGTCATGCTTGGTGCCAGCCATGCCGTCGGCTACCACCGCACAGAGCAGCGATTCGATGGCGCCCAGCATGGCAATAGCGAAGGCGGGGGCCATCAGTTGGCGAATCAATTCAAAGGACAGCGTCAGCGGCTGACCATCCGGACCAGGCAGGTTCCAAGGCAAGGCAAAGGTGGGCAGAAACGGCGGGATGCCAGGGTGTTCGATACCGTCGAGGGTATAGCTGAAGCGTTCGCCGAGGGTGGCCAGCGGCAGGCCGATGCTCTCCAGAAACAGGCCGAGCAGCGCGCCTATCAATAGCGCCACCAGATGGGCCGGAATCCGGGGTATATAACGAGGCCAGACAATCAGCACCGCCAGGCAAATGATGCCGACCAGTGCATCGCCCAGTTGCAGACTGGGCAGGGCCTGACCCAGGGAAGCGACACGCTCCAGGTAATTCTGGGGATCGCCTGCCAATTGCAGACCCAGAAAATCCTGCAGCTGCAGGGTGGCGATGACCACGCCAATGCCGGCGGTAAAGCCGAGGACCACCGGGTAGGGCACGAAGCTGATCAGTTTGCCGAGGCGCAGCAGTCCCATGCTGATCAGGATCAGCCCGGCCAGCAGCGTACAGAGCAGCAAACCGCCCAGGCCGTATTGTTGGGTGATGGGTAATAGAATGACCACGAACGCCGCAGTCGGTCCTGACACGTTGAAGCGTGAGCCGCCGAACAGGGCAATCAACGGCGCGCCAATCAGCACCGTATACAGGCCATGCTGCGGCGCGGCGCCCACGGCGATGGCTAGGGCCATGGCCAAGGGGATGGCGATGATGCCGACGGTCAGGCCGGCGGCGATGTCGCCGCGCAGGGCATTAAGGGAATAGCCGGCTCGAAGTGTTTGGCGCCAAGCTGCGAAGAGAGGTAGTTCGAATGACATGATGGCTCCCATGAACGCTTGCCGGCCGAGTATACGCTGGCCAAAGGGCATCTTGACGGGTCTGCGTCGTTCGTTGAGTCGCGAAGGATGCGAGGGGTAAACTGCCCCTTTTAAATAAAGTCCGCCCGGTTTGGAGTGAGCGATGCGTAAAGACAAGAAGAAAGTGGTTGGCGACGAAATTGGCGACGAGGTGATCAAGACGTTCCTGACCATGGAACCAGCCGACGAGACGCCGCCTTCGCTGCACAAACTGATCAAGGCCTACCGTGGCCTGCGCGTCGGCGATTTCGAGCGCTTTCTGGGCTTTTTCGTCGAGGCTGGCTATGACCTCGAGGCGAAAAATGACCAGGGTGAGGACTTTGTCGCCCTGGTCAGGAACCAGCGTCAGGCAGAGCTTTATATCGAGGCGGTCCAGGCGGTACGCCAGGCATAACGTCGCCGCCTTACAGGCTGTGGATGAGGGTGGAAACGCTGTCCACCCTTTGCATTCACGCTGGCTTGCGCGTCAGGGGTGGTTGCTCGAAGTGCACGCCCGCCAGGCCTGTTTCCATCAGCGCGCGGATGTTCCCGTGATCGGTGCCTGCCGGGCTGGCTTGCACAGCGCGGTAATGCTCGCCGAACGCCAACAGGACTTCCTCGTCGGTGAAGCCTTCCAGTAACGCCAGGCCGAGAATCTTGCATGAGCCTTCATTCTGGCCAACGGCGTTTTGCTGCATGCCATTGCGAAAGGCGCTCGGCCGATAGTCGTAGTGTGCTGCGATAAAGGCCAGGGTCTCGGCGAAGGCATGGGCGCTGTCTGGCAGTGCAGCGCGAAAATCATCCAACGGCCTCATTGCGGCTTGTTCTTCTCGAAGCCGGCCAGTTGTTCAGCACTGGCTTCGCGCTGGTAGCGCTGTTTCCACTCGTCATAGGGCATGCCATAGATCAGCTCACGGGCGCTGTCCTGATCGAGTTCGATACCACGCTCGTCGGCAGCGGCCTTGTACCACTTGGACAGGCAGTTGCGGCAGAAGCCGGCGAGGTTCATCAGGTCGATGTTCTGCGCGTCAGTGCGCTCCTGCAGATGCTGCACCAGGCGGCGGAATGCAGCGGCTTCAAGTTCCAGGCGTTGTTGTTCGGTCATGAGCGTGCTCCGAGAGGGTAGAGGCGCGGCATGGGTGCCTGCGCCGAGGCGTGTTCGCGCAATGGTTCAGTCGCGATGGGCGGCCAGGGTGATCGACACCGACTCGGCAAAACGCAGCGCATGAGGCTTGTCCACTTCCACTTCGGCGTAACGTACCTGGGCGTGACTCATCACCAGGTCGAGGACTTCCTGAGTCAGGCGCTCAAGCAGGGCGAAACGGTGTTCTTCAACGTGGGCGATGATCGCCTTGGTGATGGTGCGGTAATTGAGGGCGTACTCGATAGCGTTATCACGCACCGCATCATGGGCGGGGTACAGAATGGTCAGGTTGATCAGCACATCCTGTTTGTTGAGGATTTCCTCCTCCTTAATGCCGATATAGGTGCGCAGGCGCAGGTCCTTGACCCGAATACGCGCCATTCCCGGTTCCAGTCGCGGCATGCCGAAGTTCTCCTTTCAAAGTCAGTAGCATGGAGGAGTATCGCACGGACTGTTACTTGAGGTGGCGACCGCCATTGACGGTCAGCGTCGTACCCGTGACATAGGGGTTGTCGAGCAGGTAACGCAGCCCCTGATAAACCACCTCCGGGCCTGGCGTAAAACCCATCACCGATTTGGCCAGGGCTTTTTCGCGGTACTCGGGGTCGTCG
Organism: Pseudomonas sp. B392_1p; assembly: GCF_052245235.1. Lineage (NCBI taxonomy): Bacteria > Pseudomonadati > Pseudomonadota > Gammaproteobacteria > Pseudomonadales > Pseudomonadaceae > Pseudomonas > Pseudomonas sp. B392_1p. The sequence continues at coordinate 151,162 of NZ_JBQPXM010000009.1, read as the reverse complement.
TGCTCGTTAAACATCAACAGGGCCGGCGCGATGCCGTTGACCTTGATGCGCGGCGCGAGGCGTACGGCGAAAGACAGGGTCAGGCTGTCCAGGCCCGCCTTGCTGGCGCAGTACGCCGTGTGTTTGGCGCTGCCCTTGCGCACCACATCGTCGCTCAGGTGCACGATATCCGCCGGGCTACTGTGCTCCAGCAGCTCGGCGCAGTGCAGGTTGATCAAGTAGGGCGCGAGCATGTGCACATTGACCATGCGCTGAAACGCCAGCGCTTCGTGGCCGGGCTCTTCGGCAAGCCACTCCGAAGCGTTGTGCACAATTGCCCGCAAACTGTCAGTGTGCTGCTTGAGTTGCTCGATGAACGCGAGAATGCCGGCTTCATCGCTGAAGTCTGCCGGCAGCGTGAGTGCGCCCTGCTGGCGCAGACGTACAAGGCTTTCGCGTTCGCGACGATAAGTAACGATCACGGGATGTCCGTCTTCAAGCAGGCGCAAGGCGCAGTGCAGGCCGACACGCTGGCTGGCGCCGGTGATCAGGATGGGGGCCGGGTTTTTGCGCATGGTGCTCACGGACAAGAAAGAAGGGTCCGGCGGCGCGCCACCAGGTACCTGACCAGTATGACGCCGCGCCGACCGAACCCCGGCTAACTTATAACAGTCGGCCTAAGACGACAATCATCGTGGGATTGACGGCTTTCTGGCGGCACGCGCGAGGCGTGCACGCACAGCGCCTCAGCGCTCATGCTCGAGGGCTGCCGGCCTAAAGAGCCTGCTCCTGGTTGCGCAGCTGCACGAGCAGTTCCTGCAGGCGCAGGATGCCAGAGTGGTGCGAAGGGGTGATGCGATAGGCGGCCAGGGTCGGTGAAAGTTGGCGCACGCGCGAACCGCGCAGCGAAAGAAACGCTTTACCCGGCAGGGCCAGTCCGAGGACAAAATGTTCGGGCGGCTCGCTGCCGTCATCGCTGCTGACGAGTGCACCGTTCTGGGATATCTGCTGCACCCACAAGGCGCTGGCCTGGCCGTTCTTGGCGATCAGGCTCAGCGGCGTTTCCAGAGTGGCGCGCCAGGGGCGCTCGACCACGCCCTTTTCGAAAATCTGCGGAACATCCAGTTGCAGGCTCAAGGCCCGGAATTCATCCAGTGTGAGGCGCAAGGGGAAGGTCATGCGCTGATTACCGACCCGTGCTTCCAGTGTCAGCTGCGCATGTTCGCCCAGATTGGCGAGAAGGGTCTGGGTGTCGGGGCTGCTGTTGAGGGTCAGCTCATGTGCACTTTTGGCTGAATACGCCGGGTCATCCAGGAGCTGCTGGAGAAATGTCAGTTCATCCCGAGTGAGCAAGGGCTCGTTACGCATGATGTTCTCGAACGGAAGTGCTGTGGCGATACTAAGACTAGCGCTGCGACGATTTGTTGCAGGAGTTCCCGTTATTTGAGCATCTGCACGGTTTCGAGTCACTGCGGTAGGTCGGGTTTCACGCAATATTTCGGCATAATGTGACAATACTTGACCCCATTAAGGAATTTTTCATGAAAATTGCCATCATCAGCGGCTCGGTTTACGGCACGGCTGAAGAGGTCGCCCATCATGCCCAGCAGTTGCTGCAGGCCGCTGGCTTCGAAACCTGGTATCAGCCTCGCGGCACATTGGCCGATTTGCAGGAATGGGCACCCGAGATGGTCTTGGCAGTGACCTCAACGACCGGCATGGGTGAGTTGCCAGAAAATTTGCAACCGTTGTATTACGCATTGCGCGACCAGCCGCCGACCTGGTACGGCCTTCCGGGAGCGGTAATTGCTTTGGGTGACTCGAGTTACGGCGATACCTATTGCGGCGGCGGCGAGCAGGTTCGCGAGCTGTTTGCTGAGCTGGGCATTCGTGAAGTGCTGCCCATGCTGCGCCTGGACGCCAGCGAAAGCGTAACGCCAGAGCTGGATGCCGAGCCGTGGATCGCCGAATTGGTTACCGTATTGCGCGGTTGAGCTAAACGAACACCATCTGCCAAGCGGACGAAGAAACCCGCTGGCCATACCTTGCCGAGGTTGTAAATGAGTGACGTGTTGGACGAACTGGTGGCCTTGCTGAGCCTGGAAACCATCGAAGAAAACCTGTTTCGTGGTGCCAGTCAGGACCTTGGCTTTCCCCAGCTGTTTGGTGGACAAGTGCTGGGGCAGGCGATTTCGGCAGCCAGTCAAACGGTTGAGTCGGGTCGTCATGTGCATTCCCAGCACGGCTACTTTTTGCGCCCGGGCAACGCCTCGCTGCCGGTGGTCTACCAAGTGGACCGAGTGCGCGATGGCGGCTCCTTCACTACCCGGCGAGTTACCGCGATCCAGAAAGGCCAACCGATCTTCTTTTGCAGCGCTTCGTTTCAGGCCGAAGAGCCTGGTTTCGAGCATCAGGTGGCGATGCCCGAAGTGGAGGGCCCCGAAAACCTGCTCAGCGAATTGCAACTGTTTGGCCGCCACGCTGAATTGATCCCGGTGCCCATGCGCGAAAAAATACTGTGCGCAAAGCCTATCGAGATCCGTCCCGTGAACCCTGGAGATCCCTTTAATCCCTCGCCAAGTGAGCCGTGCCGGTATGTCTGGTTCCGCGCCGACGGCCCGTTGCCGGCGATTCATGCGTTGCACAAGTACATCCTGGCCTATGCCTCGGACTTTGGCCTGTTGACTGCGTCGCTGTTGCCTCACGGCGCTTCGTTCTGGCAACGGCATATGCAGGTGGCCAGCCTCGATCATTCCCTGTGGTTCCACCGCAACCTGAAGGTGGATGAGTGGCATCTGTATGCCATGGACAGCCCATGGAGCGGCAATGCCAGGGGCTTTAGTCGTGGCCATATTTTCAACCGGGCCGGCGAATTGGTGGCCTCTGTCGCCCAGGAAGGCCTGATCCGTCGCCGCGAAGACCGCACATGAAATTGCACGAGGCCCGCCACTGGGTGTTTGACATGGACGGCACCCTGACTATCGCCGTCCACGATTTCGAGGCCATTCGCCGGGCACTGGAGATTCCTCTGGAGGAGGACATCCTCGACCATCTGGCCGGATTGCCCCTGCACGAGGCCGCCGCCAAGCATGCCTGGTTGCTGGAGCATGAGCGCGAACTGGCCTGTGCGTCGCGCCCAGCTCCCGGTGCGGTGGAGCTGGTTCGCGAGCTGTATGCCCGCGGTGTACAGCTGGGTCTGCTGACCCGCAATGCCCGCGAATTGGCTCAGGTGACCTTGGACTGCATTGGCTTGGGCGAGTGTTTTTCCGACGGCGACGTTCTTGGCCGTGACGAAGCAACACCCAAACCGCATCCCGGTGGCTTGCTGCATCTGGCGCAACGTTGGGATGTGGCGCCTCAGCGACTGGTGATGGTGGGTGATTTCCGTTTCGACCTGGAATGCGCCCGTGCCGCTGGCGCACAGACGGTGCTGGTCAATCAGCCGGAAAATCTGTGGCCGGAATTGACCGACTGGCATGCGCGCGATTGTGGTGAGCTTCTCCAGTGGTTGTCATAGGTTCACTTAACGGGGGGCTGTTGCGCGGGTAGTTGTAGCGTGCCTCGCAACAAGAGTGCGAGATGCCGCGTTTATAACGTCCGCGCCTTGAACGTATCGCAACGTCCGGGCTCGCCCGTGTCGAATCCGGTGCGAAACCAGCGGGTCCGCTGGGCTGATGTGCCATGGGTGAAGGAGTCAGGCACCACCTGACCCTGGGTATGCTTTTGCAAACGGTCATCGCCAATGGCCGTGGCGGCGTTGAGGGCTTCCTCGAGGTCGCCGTCCTCCATCCAGTCCAGCCGCTGCTGGGCGTGATAGGCCCAGACGCCGGCTAGGCAGTCGGCTTGCAGCTCCTGGCGCACCAGCAACCCGGTTTCACCTTTCAGGGGCTCGCCGCGCTGACGGGCGGCATTCACTTGGGCTGATACCCCGAGCAGCGTCTGTACGTGATGGCCCACTTCATGGGCGATGACATAGGCCTGGGCGAAATCCCCGGCGGCACCGAAGCGCTGTTCAAGTTCTGCGAAAAATTGAAGGTCAAGATAGACCTGCCGATCAGCGGGGCAGTAGAACGGCCCGACAGCCGCCGAGGCCAGGCCGCAGGCCGACTTCACGGCGCCGCTGAACAACACCAGCCGTGGATGCTGATACTGACTGCCGGCGCTGGCAAACAGTGCGTCCCAGGTGTCTTCAGTATCGCCGAGCACGGCGCGCACGAACTGGCTTTGCGCGTCGTCACCTGCAGGTTGCCCTGGCTGAGTCGCGACGGGGCCGCCCGACTGGTTGGCCAGCTCACCGAGGATCTGCAACGGGTCCTGACCCATCAGCAGGCCGACGATCACCACCACGGCGATCCCGCCCAGACCCAATCCTCCGCCGACTCGCAAGCCACGACCGATACCGCGTGCATCCACAACGTTGTCGCTTTGCCGTGCTCGTCGCCAGCGCATGCTGTTTCTCCTCGGTACTTTGCCGTACGGGAACTGAAACCGTTATGAGTATGGTCGAATGCCGCAACGGAAGCCGGATAGCTCGCGTTATTAGCGTGCGGAACGAGGGTGCGGTTGTCGTGCCTGCCCGCCACGAATTAGCATGCGCGGCTATGGACGCTGTCACACGTGCGCGGAGCTGGATATGAAACAGTCTTTTTCACTGGCGACCCTGGTCGCTGCCTTGCTGCTGGTTGGCTGCCAGGCCGTGAACACCACCAGCGGCGGCGCCGTGGGCGTTGATCGCAAGCAGTACATGTTCAGCATGCTGTCGACCGACCAGGTCAACCAGATGTATGCCCAGTCCTACCAAGAGGCGATTGGCGAAGCATCCAGCCATGGGGTGTTGGAGAAAACCAGTGCCGATGCCAAGCGGGTCCAGGCAATTTCCCAGCGCTTGATTGCCCAGGCATCGGTATTTCGCCCGGATGCCGCGCAATGGGACTGGGAGGTCAATTTGATCGACAGCAAGGAGTTAAACGCCAACTGCGGGCCAGGCGGCAAGATCATGGTCTACACCGGTTTGATCGAGCAGTTGAAGCTGACCGACGATGAACTGGCCGCGGTGATCGGTCATGAAATTGCCCATGCCCTGCGCGAGCACAGCCGTGAAGCACTGTCCAAGGCGTATGGGGTAGAACTGGCCAGCCAGCTCGGTGCGGCCCTGGGTGTGGGGCCGGGCAGCCTGCAAATGGCTAACATGGGCGTGGAATACCTGATGACCCTGCCCAACAGTCGCGGCAACGAGAACGAGGCCGATCTGATTGGCCTAGAGTTGGCCGCGCGCGCCGGCTACAACCCCAACGCGGCCATTACCTTGTGGCAAAAGATGAGCCAGGCCAGCAACGGCGCGCCGCCAGAATTCCTGTCCACTCACCCGTCATCGAGTACGCGCATGAGTTCGTTGCAGGCCAACATCCCCAAAGTCATGCCGCTGTACGAGCAAGCGCGTCGCAAGTAGCGGCAAATGCAGGAGGGCGGCGTGGCGGGATACCAGCACCGCCCCCATCCTGCGAGGTGTTTACCAAATCCCTGCCAGTCTCAGGGCTTGATATCCGGCATACAGTCCCAGCAGTGCAAAGGCCGCCGCGGCCAGGCGATGAATCAGCGTGAGGGGCAGACGGTCGGCGGCAAAGTTGCCGGCCAGGACCACCGGCACGTTGGCGATCAGCATGCCCAGGGTGGTGCCGGCGACCACCATCAGCAGGTAATCGTATTGCGCGGCGAGCATCACCGTGGCGATCTGCGTCTTGTCGCCCATCTCGGCGATGAAAAAGGTAATTAACGTGGTGATGAAGGCTCCGCGGTATCTGACCCGTGAGGCTTCCTCTTCATCCAGCTTGTCGGGGATCAGCGTCCAGCCCGCGACCGCCAGGAACGCGATTGCCAGGATGGCGTGCAGCATGGCTGGGGTGAAGAAGCCGGCAACCCAGTTGCCCACAACCCCGGCGATGAAATGATTGAGCAGCGTGGCGACGACGATCCCGGCCACGATTGGCCAGGGTTTGCGAAAGCGTGCGGCAAGCACCAGGGCCAGGAGTTGTGTCTTGTCGCCGATTTCCGCCAGCGCAACGATTCCGGTCGAGACCAGGAGAGATTCCAGCACAGGGATTTCCTAAGAGGGGTGGGTCGACTGAACACATATGACACGACGTCCTGCCCACCCCGGGTCAGGTCGTTCGTGTCATAGGTCTTGTCAAACCACGGGCCTGTCTGGACAGGCTTGAGGTCGCTGGCGCCATGCTCTGTTGAGCAAGTATGTTGACGCGAGCCGGGCGAGCGAGCGCTCGCGGGAGACTACTCCCCTAGGACGGCGGGCATTCTGCCCAATGTGGCGTGCAAGGGCAAGCTCACAAAGGGCCAGCAGCGTGACCTTAACGGCGCTTGGCCCGGTAAATACGGAAACCCTGGCCTTCGGCCAGCGTCTGGCAGGGCCCCAGGTGCTGTTCGATCAGCGGCGGATATTTGAGGAAACTGTTCGCCACCAGACGCAATTCCCCAGCGTTGATGAGGTGCCGGGTAGCCTCGCGCAGCAGGGTTTCGCTGGCTTGGTAATCGGTGTGCACGCCCTGATGGAACGGCGGATTGCTGATGATGGCGGCCAGATCCTTGGGCGCCGCGTGAATACCATCGCCAGCGATCAGCTGCGCGTCCAGACCGTTGGCGGCCAGCGTCAAACGGCTGCTGGCCAGGGCGAAGGCGTCGACGTCCAGCATATTCACTGTGCTGTGCGGATAGCGACGTTTGAGCACCGCGCCAATCACCCCGGCGCCGCAGCCGAAGTCCAGCAAAGAGCCGGCGGGTAGGTCGTCCAGATGATCCAGCAACAAGGCCGTGCCCAGATCCAGTCGACCGTGGCTGAACACGCCCGGCAACGTGACCACCTTCAGCGGGCCGTCGCTCAGTTGCAGTTCGTAGCGCTGCGCCAGGCTATCCAGGTCAGGCGCGGCGGGTGCCTGCTCGACGCTGATCTGCCACAGCTGGCAGTGGCGGGCGCTGTCCAGTTTGCGCGGTTGGCCATAGGCGGCCAATTGCTTGGCGGCGCGTTCGACGCCCGCGCGCTTTTCCCCAACCAGGTACAACGGCGCACCGGGCAGGCGAGCGGCCAGGGCTTGCAGCAGATACTCAGTCAGCTCGCGGGACTTGGGCAGAAACAGCACGGCAGCGGTGAAAACCTCGAGAGGCGGGCAGGTCCCGAAGTGACTGCGCCCGGGGAAGCGCGCCGCCAAGGTGGCCTGTTCGCCAGCATGCCAGCTCCAGCCGAGGCTGTCGGGCAGCTCGCCGAGCAGGTCATCAGCCGGCAGCCCGGCCAGCAACACTCGGCCGGTGAATAGCTCGGCCTGACGCAGCAGTACTTCGCTTCGCGGGTCCATGGGGTCTCCGTTAAAACCTGGTTTGGGCCTGAAGCCAGGCCCGAAAAAGGCGCGGATTTTACCCGACCACGCGGATCGCCGCTGCGTTGAAAAAGGCCTGGGCGTTTTCCGTCAGCTGACCGACGATGCGCTGGCGCGCCTCGCGACTACCCCAGGCGCTGTGGGGGGTAATGATCAGGCGCGGAATATCGTCGGCCAGAAGGGGGTTTCCATTAATCGGTGGTTCTTCGCTGAGCACGTCGGTGGCCGCGCCGCCCAGGTGGCCACTGCGCAGGGCGTCAGCCAAGGCCTGCTCGTTCACCAATCCACCGCGGGCGGTATTGACCAGCAGTGCGCCGGGCTTCATCAGGCCTAATTCGCGGGCACCGATCAGATCGCGGGTTTGTTCGGTAAGCGGGCAATGCAAGCTCAAGGCATCGATGTGCGGCAGGAGGTCCGTCAAGGGCAAATGGTCCGCGCGAGCAGGGCGTCCCGGCAGTTGGCCGAGCAGTACGCGCATGCCGAACGCTTCGGCCAGGCGGCCCACGGCGCTGCCCAGCTCACCATGGCCGAGCAAGCCGAGGGTCTTGCCTTCCAGTTCGATGATCGGGAAATCCAGCAGGCAGAATTGCTTGGCTTGCTGCCAGCGCCCAGCACGTACCGCCGCGTGGTAGTCCGGCAGTCGCGTGGCCAGGGCAAGCAAGAGCATCAAACAGTGCTGTGCCACCGAGGGCGTGCCATAGCCTTGACAGTTGCACACGGTTACGCCGTGGGCACGGGCCGCGTCCAAGTCGACATTGTTGGTGCCGGTGGCCGAGATCAGTACCAGCTTCAGCTCCGGGCAGTTGGTAAAAACCTCGGCATCCAGGCGAACCTTGTTGGTGATCGCCACTGTAGCGCCCTGCAATCGTTCGCTGACCTGTGCGGTCTCGCTGGCGTCGTGCAAGGTCAGCTCGTCGAAACAGTTACGCAAGGCGGTGAAATCCAGATCGCCTAGATCAAGGGACGCGTGATCGAGAAAAACGGCGCGGATGCTCATGGGAAGACCCTCTGCTACGGCGGAAGAAAGAAGCAGAGCCTACCAGAGGGGTGGCCGCGTGGGGCGTGATCGTAGGGCAAGAGGTACGGTGCAGAGATTGGCAGTGGGGTCGCTCGCACGACCCCCAGCCGTTCGGTTTACAGCAGCTCCACTGCAATGGCGGTGGCTTCGCCGCCGCCGATGCACAGAGATGCCACGCCGCGTTTACCGCCGGTTTGCTTCAGGGCATTGATTAAGGTGACGATCAGGCGCGAGCCGGTCGAGCCGATCGGGTGGCCCTGGGCGCAGGCACCGCCGTAGACATTGACCTTGGCGGGATCGAGTCCATGCTCGCGAATGGCCAGCATGGTCACCATGGCAAAGGCCTCGTTGATTTCAAACAGGTCGACCACGTCCTTGTTCCAGCCAGTCTTCTTGAACAGATTGCTGATGGCGCCGACCGGGGCGAGGGTGAATTCGCTCGGGTCCTGGCTCTGGGTCGCATGGCCGACGATGCGCGCCAGCGGGGTCAGGCCACGGCGGGCGGCTTCATCGGCGCTCATCAGCACCAGCGCGCTGGCGCCATCGGAGATCGAACTGGCGTTGGCAGCGGTAATGGTGCCGTCCTTGCGAAAGGCCGGTTTCAAACCGGGGATCTTGTCGAGCTTGGCATTCAGCGGCTGCTCGTCATCCTTGACCAGGGTTTCCCCCTTTCGGCTGCTGACAGTGATCGGCACTATTTCGTCGTTCAGCTTGCCATTGGCAATGGCCGCCTGGGCCCGTTTCAGCGATTCGATGGCGTACTCATCCATCTGTTCACGGGTGATGCCGTACTGGTCGGCAGTTTCCTGCGCGAAGGAACCCATCAACCGGCCGGTGCGGGCATCTTCCAGGCCGTCGAGAAACATATGGTCCTTGATTTCGCCGTGGCCCATGCGCAGGCCGCCACGGGCTTTTTCCATAACATAGGGCGCATTGGACATGCTTTCCATGCCGCCGGCGACCATCACGCTATTGGTGCCGGCCTTGATCAGGTCGTGTGCCAGCATCACCGCTTTCATGCCCGAGCCGCACAGCTTGTTGATGGTGGTACAGCCGGTGGCGGCGGGCAGGCCGGCGTTCAGCGCGGCCTGCCGGGCCGGGCCTTGCTTGAGGCCGGCGGGCAGCACGCAGCCCATGATCACTTCCTGCACCGCGTCGGGCGCAATACCGGCACGCGCCACAGCCTCGCGAATTGCGGCGGCGCCCAGGTCAACAGCGGGAATGCTGGACAGGCTGCCTTGGAAACCACCCATGGGGGTACGGGCGCCACTGACGATGACGATATCGGACATCGAAAACACCTCTTGTTGATCGGTACCGGAACTGGCCGAGGTCGACGATTCTATATCGTGACTAAAGCGGTCAAAAGAGTCACGTGATAAATCATCCTTTGGGTTGATGGGGGTTCCTGTCGAGCCATCTAGAGTGCATCCATACCAATAACAACACGCACGGAAAACGCCATGCTCCAGACACGAATCATTCCCCCTGCGCACAACGCCCATGCCAGCCCACTGCTGATCAAGCGCCTGCTACTGTCTGGCAGTCGTTACGAGCGCACCCGTGAAATCGTCTACCGCGACCTGGTGCGCCACAGTTATGCGACCTTCACGGAACGGGTCGCCCGTCTGGCCAACGTGCTCACTGCGGCGGGGGTCAAGGCCGGCGACACCGTGGCGGTGATGGATTGGGACAGCCACCGTTACCTGGAATGCATGTTTGCGATCCCGATGATCGGCGCGGTGCTGCATACCATCAACATCCGCTTGTCGCCGGAGCAGATTCTCTACACCATGAACCACGCCGAAGACCGCTTCGTGCTGGTCAACAGCGAATTCGCACCGCTCTACCAGGCGATTTCCGGGCAACTGACCACAGTGGAGAACACCCTGTTGCTCAGCGATGACCCGCAGGCGACCGCCGAGCTGCCGGGCATGGTCGGTGAATACGAAAGTATGCTGGCTCAGGCAAGTGCGCATTACGACTTCCCCGAGTTCGATGAAAACTCGGTGGCCACGACCTTCTACACCACGGGCACCACCGGCAATCCCAAGGGTGTCTACTTCACCCATCGCCAACTGGTGCTGCACACGCTGGCAATGGCCGGCGTGGTGGGCAGCCTGGATAGTGTGCGATTGATGGGTAACAGCGATGTCTATATGCCGATCACGCCAATGTTCCATGTGCACGCCTGGGGCATGCCTTACGTGGCTACGATGCTGGGGGTGAAGCAGGTCTATCCGGGACGCTATGACCCCGACCTGCTGGTTCAGTTGTGGCAGCGCGAGAACGTCACGTTTTCTCACTGCGTGCCGACCATCCTGCAGATGGTCCTCAATGCCAAATCGGCGCAAGGAGTGGATTTCGGCGGCTGGAAAATCATCATTGGCGGCAGCGCCCTGAATCGCAGCCTGTACCTGGCGGCGAGGGAAACCGGCATCCAGCTTAGCGCCGCGTATGGCATGTCAGAAACCTGCCCGCTGATCTGCGCCGCTTATCTCAATGAAGAGCTGCTCGCCAGCAGCGAGAGCGAACGTACCACGTACCTCATCAAGGCCGGCGTACCGGTACCGATGGTTGAAGCGGCGCTCATGGCGGAGGATGGCAGCCTGTTGCCGCAGGACGGCGAAACCCAGGGTGAGCTGGTCCTGCGTGCGCCCTGGCTGACCCAAGGGTATTTCCGTGAGCCGGAAAAAAGCGAAGAGCTGTGGCAGGGCGGTTGGATGCACACCGGTGACGTCGCCACTCTGGATGACATGGGTTTCATCGACATTCGCGATCGCCTTAAAGATGTGATCAAGACGGGTGGCGAGTGGCTTTCATCGCTGGCCCTGGAGGATTTGATCAGCAGTCATCCGGCAGTGCGCGAAGTTGCGGTGGTGGGTTTGCCCGATCCGCAGTGGGGGGAGCGACCCTTTGCGCTTCTTGTGCTGCGCCCTGAGCAAACCCTGGAAGCACGGGATCTTCGTGAGCATTTAAAGCCCTTCGTTGAGCAAGGCCACATCAATAAATGGGCTATTCCCAGCCAGATTGCCGTTGTTACCGAAATTCCCAAGACCAGTGTGGGGAAGCTGGACAAAAAGCGCATCCGTCAGGAGGTGGCGGGCTGGCAAGCCGCGGGTAGCGCATTTTTATCCACGCTCTAAAGAGCGCTGCACGGACCTTTGAAATGTGACTAATCGGTCAGGCGAGTGCTGGCGTGCTAATTGCTCCGCTTCGCCTCGCCGAAAGCTCGAGCAGTACGCGAAAGTGCTGAGCCAGAGGACTTTGGAGGGTGCAAATCACTCTTTCGGGGGATCATGCGGGGCAGCCCGCTGGATATAGTCAGTAGTAGCCATAACAAACATAAAAAGTACATGGAGTAGCGTCGATGACAACAACAAAACCGTTCTGGCGTCGGGCACGACTGCCATTGGCCATCAGCCTGGCATCCACACTTTCCGCGCCGGCCTTTGCGCTGAACTTCAATATCGGGGAAATCGAAGGTCAGTTCGACTCGTCGCTGTCGGTCGGCGCCAGCTGGGCCACCGCCAAACCGGACCAGGACCTGATCGGTGCCAACAACGGCGGGCGCGGTCTGTCGCAAACCTCCGACGACTCCCACCTGAACTTCAAGCGCGGCGAGACCTTCTCCAAGATCTTCAAGGGCATCCATGACCTGGAGTTGAAGTACGCCGACACCGGGATCTTCCTGCGCGGCAAGTACTGGTATGACTTCGAGCTTAAGGATGAAGACCGCCCATTCAAGCCGATCGAGGAACGGGGCCGTGAGCGTCTGGCCAAATCCTCAGGCGCCGAGCTGCTGGATGCCTTCGTCTATCACAACTACAGCATTGCCGACCTGCCGGGCACCGTGCGCTTGGGCAAGCAGGTGATCAGTTGGGGTGAAAGTACTTTCATCATGAACGGCATCAACGCGGCCAACCCGGCGGACGTTTCCGCATTCCGTCGCCCCGGCGCGGAAATCAAGGAAGGCCTGATTCCAGTCAACATGTTCTATGTCGGCCAGAGCCTGACCGATAACCTGTCGATGGAAGCCTTCTACCAGATCGAGTGGAACCCGACTGTACTTGAGAATTGCGGTACGTTCTTCTCGCAGCCGGACGTCGTGGCACCCGGGTGTGACGACAATCTGGCGGTGTTGATCAACGACGAAGCGCTTATTGGAACGCTTAATACCCTCGCAGCAGGAGTAGGGTTGGGTGTTAGATCGTCAGCGTACGGTGAGGGACTGTTGGTTGAGCGTGGTGCGGACCGCAATGCTCAGGACGATGGCCAATGGGGCTTGGCGTTCCGTTACATGTTTGAGCCACTGGATACCGAATTCGGCGCCTATTTCATGAATTATCACAGCCGCATGCCGATTTTCAGCGGTGCTGGTCCGGATGCTGCGACTCAAGCAACAATCAATACCTTTGCCTCCGGTATTTATGATCTTAGCCCGGCGCTGGGGACAGCCGCAGGTGCCGCGCTGACAGCTGCGAACGGCCAATATTTCATCGAGTATCCGGAAGATATTCGCCTGTACGGCCTGAGCTTCTCAACCACCTTGCCTACTGGCACAGCCTGGCAAGGCGAGATCAGCTATCGTCCGAATGCGCCGGTGCAGTTATCAACCACCGATGTGCTCTATGCCGGTTTGCGCAACCTGCAGCTCAATGGTGTTGCAGTGTATGACGGCGCTTCTTTGTTGGCTGCAGCGCCGGGTCAGGAGCTGAACGGTTACAACCGCAAGGAAGTTACCCAGTTGCAAACCACCTTCACCCATTTCGTCGATCAAGTCATGGGCGCCTCGCGTATGACCTTGGTGGGTGAAATCGGCTGGACGCACGTTGGTGGGCTGGAAAGTTCAAGTGAAGCCCGCTACGGCCGTGATCCGATTTTTGGGCCGGGTGCGGGTGCGATGTGTACCGCGTTGAACGTAGGTACCGTGGGCGACGGTTCTCAGGCCAACGTCAGCAAGTTCTGCGAAAACGACGGCTTCACCACTGCTGACTCCTGGGGCTACCGTGCTCGCGTCATGTGGGAATACCCCAACGCCCTGCTGGGGGTAAACCTGCAGCCGACCCTGGCCTGGTCCCATGACGTCAAGGGTTACTCCCCGGGCCCGGGTGGCAACTTCGAGGAAGGTCGCAAGGCGGTCAGCGTCGGTCTGAATGCTGATTACCAGAACACCTACACCGCCAACCTGTCTTACACCGATTTCTTTGGTGGCGATTATTCTACCCAGAGTGACCGGGACTTCGTGGCCCTGAGCTTTGGCGTGAACTTCTAAGCTGCCCGATTAAGGAAACGCATATGAAAACAAAAACATTGATGCAGACCGGCGCACTGGCACTTTCCCTGTTGGCCGGCAGTGTAATGGCCGCGGTCTCTGAATCCGAGGCGGCCAAACTGGGTACCACCCTGACCCCGATCGGCGCTGAAAAAGCGGGTAACGCGGCGGGCACCATTCCGGCCTGGACCGGCGGCCTGCCCAAGAATGCCGGAGCTGTGGACGCAAAGGGCTTCCTGGCCGACCCTTTCGCCAACGAGAAGCCGCTGTTCACCATCACTGCGCAGAACGCCGAGCAGTACAAGGACAAGCTGACTCCCGGTCAGCTGGCGATGTTCAAGCGCTATCCGGAGAGCTACCGCATTCCGGTGTTCACCACGCACCGCACCGCCACGCTGCCGGCCAGCGTGCTGGAAGCCACCAAGTACAACGCCACCCATACCCGGTTGCTGTCGGGGGGTAACGGCCTGGATGACTTCCGCACCGCCAACGCCTTCCCGATCCCGCAGAACGGTCTGGAAGTGATCTGGAACCACATCACCCGCTACCGTGGCGGCAGTGTGCGTCGTCAGGTCACCCAGGCTACGCCGCAGGTTAATGGTTCCTTCAATCTGGTGTATTTCCAGGAGGAGTTCGCCTTCCGCGATGCCCTCAAGGACTACGACGCAAGCAAGCCGAGCAACGTGCTGTTCTACTTCAAGCAGCGGGTAACCGCACCGTCGCGTCTGGCAGGTAACGTGCTGTTGGTGCACGAAACCCTCGACCAGGTGAAGGAGCCGCGTCTGGCCTGGCTGTACAACGCCGGTCAGCGCCGCGTACGTCGCGCACCACAGGTGTCCTATGACGGTCCGGGTACTGCTGCTGACGGCATGCGCACCTCCGACCAGTTGGACATGTATAACGGCGCGCCGGACCGTTACAACTGGAAGCTGATGGGCAAGAAGGAGCTGTACATTCCCTACAACAGCTACCGCCTGGACTCGCCGAACCTGAAGTATGCGGACATCATCAAAGCTGGCCATATCAATCAGGATCTGAGCCGCTATGAGCTGCACCGCGTCTGGCACGTGGAAGCGACCCTGAAGCCGGGCGAGCGCCACATCTATGCCAAGCGTGACTTCTACATCGATGAAGACACCTGGCAGGCCGTTGCGATCGATCATTACGACGGTCGCGGCAATCTGTGGCGTGTTGGCGAAGCCCATTCGCAGTACTACTACGACAGCCAGGTACCCTGGTACACCCTGGAAGCGCTGTATGACCTGCAATCCGGCCGCTACCTGGCCCTGGGCATGAAGAACGAGGAGCGCAAGGCGTACGAGTTCGGCTATCAGGCCACGGAAAGCGAGTTCACTCCGGCGGCGCTGCGCCAGTCCGGCGTGCGTTAATCGAGCACTATCCGACCCGGGGTCACTCGGGTCATCGGCTACGAAAGAACCCATGCTTGCATGGGTTTTTTCGTTTCACCCGCCTGGGTGTCGGACCGCGCCATTGGCAGTTGCTCATGTGCGTAATGTGATCAGGATGTCGTTGAGTGCATCTTGAATCGGGCGCCACCTTTCAAAGCAGGGGTGAAGGCGCTAGGCTGGTCGACGTTTGTCCCTTGAGGCCGACCTGCCCATGACGGTGTTATCCCGCTCGCAGACTTCGTTGCTAGAGTCTTTGCCTGGCGCCCAGGCAGGCCGTTTTTTTCGTCCGCCATTGCCGGCTGGGCATGTACCTCGTCCGCATTTGTGCGAACGGCTGGCGCAAGGGTTGCGTGGTCGGCTCTTGCTGATCAGTGCACCTGCCGGGTTTGGTAAAAGCTCCGTGGCCGGTGAGTTTTGCGAGAGTCTGCCGCCGGGCTGGCGCAGTCTTTGGCTCGGACTCAGCCCGCGCGTCAGTGATCCAGGGCGCTTCTTCGAGTACCTGCTTGAGGGGTTGCGTCAGTTTTTCCCAGGACTGGGTGAAGAGGAGCTGGCGCTGTTGAAGATGCGTCAGCCGCATCAGCCCTTCGCGTTCGAGGAATGGCTCACCGTCGTGCTGGATGAGCTAGCCGTCTGCTTGTCAGCAGAGCAGCCGTTATTGCTGGTGCTCGATGATTATCATCTGGCCCAAGGCTCCGTTCTGGATGGTTGCCTACAGTTCATTCTCAATCATTTGCCGGCCGGTCTGGTGTTGCTGGTTACCAGTCGGCAGCGTCCGGATTGGCATCTGGCCCGCTTGCGGCTTTCGCAGCAGTTGTTGGAGCTGCAAGTGCAGGATCTGCGTCTGAGCGCGGAAGAGTCCCAGGCATTACTAAGCGGGCATGGCATACCGTTATCTCAGGATACTTTCAATGATGTACAGACGCGCTGTGAAGGCTGGGTCGCCGGCTTGCGCCTATGGCTGCTGGCACGTCAGGAAGAAGGCGAAACCGAACCGGTTGGCCAGCCTCGCAACGCCGATGGGCTGATCCACGATTATTTGCTTGAGGAAGTGATCGAGCGACAGACCCCAGAGGTGCAGCACTTTCTTTACCAGACCGCGCACCTGGATCGCTTTTGCATCGATTTGTGTGATGCGGTGCGCGAGGCTCATGACAGCAGCGAGATACTCGCTTACCTGCAGGCCCACCAGGTGTTCCTGGTACCGCTGGATGAGCGGGGTAAGTGGTTTCGCTATCACCACTTATTTTCCGATTTGCTGCGCCATCCCGACATCGACACGGGGGTCACCCCTTCGACCTTGCATTTGCGGGCCTGCCGCTGGTTCGGTGCCCATGGTGAGCTGATCGAGGCAGTGGAACATGCGCTGCGAGCAGGGCGCAGCGATGTGGCGGCATCGTTGGTGCAAAACCTCTCTGAAGAGAAGCTGCTGGGCGAGCAGAACGTGGCCATGTTGCTTCGTTGGAAAGTCGAATTGCCGGACACCCTGCTCAGCACCTCGCCGCGCTTGATCATGCTGTATGGGTGGGCGCTGGCCATGGCCTGTCAACTGGACGCCGCAGAATCGCTGGGTTATCAACTGGGGAATTTCCTCCCTGCTGCGTCAGCGGAAGAACAGGCCTTGCTGCTGGCCCAATGGCTGGCGTTGAGTGGTGTGATTGCGCGTGGGCGTGGTGAGCTGGATAAGGCCGAGCACTATTGCCGCGAGGCGCTGGAAGCATTGCCGGCTGATCGTTATGGACAGCGCTTCATGTGCATCTCTGTGCTAGCCAATATTGCGGTGGCGCGCAATGCGTTATGGCCGGCCCGGATGCGCAACCGCGAGGCGCTCGAGCTGGCGCAGCGGATCGGCAACCCGCTGTTCGAAGCGCTGGCTCATTACGATCGCGCGCGGGTTCTACAAGCACGGGGGGAGATCGCGCGCGCACTGGGTGAAGTTCGCCAGGGATTGGAGGTGTTGCGTGAGTATCCGCAGAGCCAGCCTTATGCCGTGCGCGCGCGCCTGCACCTGTATGAGGGCTACCTTTTAGCGCTGCGCCTGCAACCTGGGGAAGCACGCGAATCCCTGCAGGCAGGTATTGCCGAAGCGCATCGATGTCGGGATGTCAGCGTGGTAATCGGGTATTGCGTTCTGGCACGTTTGTCCGGACACGCGGGGAAGCACGATGAGGCGTTCACTCAGTTGGCTGAAGCTGAGCGCATCATGCATGCATGGGATGTCCCGCCGATCTACTACTTGGCCCTGGTAACCCTGGTCAAATGCGAGCTGTGGATGAGTCAGGGGCAGCTGCCGCTGGCGGGAATCTGGCTGGCTCGTCTGGAGCAAACCTATGCCGGCGAGCAGGCTGCGGCAGCTCCGGAACTCTTGCCCCAACTGCCCATGCATATCACCTTGCAACGCGCAGCGCTGGCCATCGGGCGTGGGCAATCGAAAGAGGCTGAAAAGCTGTTGCGCCAACTCGAACAACAGGCGCGCGCCAGCGATTGCTTGATGATCGCGACGATGGCAGGTGCTCACCTGTGCCTGTTGTTGCGTATGGGGGGAAGCGAGCGCGAGGCTCAGCAGCAGCTACGTACGAGCCTGGATTTGGCGCAAGGCGGTGGGTTCTGGCAATTTCAACCGTTGATCGAGCGACAGGCAGAGTGGTTGCGTGCGCAACTTCGCGTCCAGCCGGACTGCCCGGTGGCCTCAGCCTTGCGTGGCCTGTTGCCAGCCGAGCAAGAGTTGCATGACGGGTCTGAACCGACCGAGACGCTTACCGCCAGAGAATTGTCGGTATTGCGCCTGATAGCCAAGGGCTGCTCCAACCAGCAGATCAGCGAAAAGTTGTTCATTTCCCTGCACACGGTCAAGACCCATGCCCGGCACATCAACAGCAAGCTTAACGTCCAGCGGCGTACCCAGGCAGTCGCGCGCGCCAAGGAGCTGGGGTTGCTGGAATAGGCTTACCGATGTGTGCACTGAGCGCTCAGGTGTGTGATGCACTGAGCGCTGCCTCGTGGTCAACCGCGTGACGCGTTGCGTCTGTTCATGTCCATTTGAAGAGCCAGCAGAACGGGGTGCAGCTCAGCCAGGCTGGTGCGGACCTCAGCGTGTGGGTGCTCGTGGGTCAGCTGTGCGATACGCGCTACTACTTCATCGCGGGTTGTCGCTGGCAGGTGCACGAACAGTTCCGGTAGCAGCTTGCCGAGTTCTGCCGCATAGAGCGCCAGGTCGTCCTGAGCGAACTGCTTGCCTAGTTCCAGGTAATCCAGGGCGCTGGTGGAGAGCATGCCGGCAGCATTCTTGGCCTCGCGCAGACCCTGCAAGCGTACAGGGTTGCGTTGTTCGTCGGCTGACAAGGTCATCCAAAACTCCACCGTAAGGGTAAACAGGATCGCCTGCTGATTCAGCGCATGGCTCATCAGACCCAGTGCTTCGGCAGCATAGGGCTGACGCGTGGCGGTAAAGTCGAAATACAAGCGCATCAGTTCCTTGAGCTGCAACAGCGTTTCGCGCGCTTCGTTCTGGCGTAGCTCCAATGGGGCATAAATGTTCAGCTGCGGACGAAAGTTTTCCTGGCTGACCATGCGCTGGTAAATCGGCCCGGTGAACTCGCCGCTGCGTCTGGGTAGCGCGTTGCTCTGGTTGGCGTCGACCGTTTGCAGCGCGATTAGCAGTTGGTGGTAATCGCTGCTACTCCAGGGACGCTGAATGTCGGGGATTTTCTGCCCCAGGTAAAACAGCTCGGCGGCCCCCGCGGAGCGCAATGCGAACAGCGTGAGCAGGAGCAGGGAAAGCAGGCGAGGAATTAGGCGCATCGGCGGGTCCGACAAGTGGGCGTCGCGTCAGCTTAGTCAGCCCCAAGCGCAGCGTCATCCCGCGCCGGGCTGAGATCTTCGCGATGTGACGCAGGCTCTACCTAGGTTGGGCACTCAGCGCCGGGCGGCTGTGCTGTCATGCGAGCATCCCCCGCTAGAGGAGAGAGCGTCATGACCGTTTCCAGTTATTCGATACACCCGCCACTGGCCTCCGGTCTGGCCCGGCTGGGGTTTGGCGAACTGCCGCTGGAAAGCCTCAAGGCTCGTTACGGCAGCGCCGCCCGTGGTTCGCGGTATGTCGAGCTTGACGGCTTCACTGTGCATTACCGCGATGAAGGCAGTCGTGACAAACCGGTGATTGTGATGATCCACGGCGTAGTCGCCTCGCTGCATACCTGGGACGCCTGGGTGCCGGCCTTTGCGGCGCATTACCGCATCGTGCGCTTCGACGTGCCGGGCTTCGGCCTTACCGGTCCAGCGCCGGGCGATTACAGCGCGGAGCGCATGCTGAAGGTTTTGGAACTGTTGCTGGCGCATCTGGCGATCGATCAGGCCATTTTGGTGGGCAATTCATTGGGCGGTTATATCGCCTGGAATTTCGCCCTCGCTTCCCCGCAACGGGTCGAGAAGCTGATTCTGATCGACCCGGCGGGCTACAAGATGCGCACGATTCCCTGGATGATCGCGGCTGCCGCGTTACCGGGATCGACCTGGGCAATGCCGTTGTGGATGCCGCGTGCGTTGATCGCCCAAGGCGTCAAGGAGGTGTATGGCGAGCGCGGACGGATTAAACCCGGAGTAATCGACCGCTATTACGACCTGACTCGCCGCCCCGGCAACCGCCGCGCGATGATGGAGATTTTTCGCATGATGATGCGGGTCAACAAGCGCGAGTTGCACCAGACGCCACAGCGTGTCGCACAGCTTCGTGTGCCGACCCTGTTGATGTGGGGCGATCGTGACCGCTGGATTTCTCCGGAACATGTGCCGTTATGGCGGCGCGACGTACCGGGTTTGCAGGTGCGCACGTACGCGGGTGTCGGGCATATTCCCATGGAGGAAATACCTGAGCGCAGCGCTGCCGATGCGTTGAGCTTTCTGCAGGGGCGGATGGCGTAAAGGCTGTCACCAGGGCGCATTCATGCGAAGCGTTCCACCGCGTTCGCCACAACCCCTCTTGGCGAGGGGTTGTGGCCTCAGTTGCGTTACTTAGCCCAGTTTTCCGGCAAGTTGATGAAATCGAACATTTCGCGCAGACGACCGTGATCGCGGCCGTTGAAGATGAAGGTCAGGCGCGGCAGATGGCTGAGCTCGGGGTCATCCTGCTCCGTACCGCAACCAAGTTGCTGCTCAAAACCGCCACTCAGGCACAGGTCGGCATAGTCGCTGTGCAAGGTTGCAAGGGCCGGTTCGCTGAGGGCATGGTTGAGGCGAACGATGAAATACTCCTTCAGCCAGCGACTGGAGTGGAAGTTGCGGTAGAACTGGGCAATTTCGGCGGCCGCTTCCTCGGCGCTGTGGGCCAGACGCATCAGGTGCATGTCGCTGGGCAGGATGTAGCGGTTTTCCACCAGCTGTTTGCTCATGAAGTGCAACGCGTCGTGCCAATAGCTGCCACCGGGCTCGTCGAGTAGAACCACCGGCACCAGCGGGCTTTTGCCCGTCTGGATCAGGGTCAGGACTTCCAGTGCTTCATCCAGCGTGCCGAAACCGCCCGGGCACAGCACCAGCGCATCCGCTTCCTTGACGAAGAACAGCTTGCGAATGAAGAAGAAGTGGAACGGCAGCAGGTGCTCAGTGCCTTCCACCGTAGGGTTGGCGTGCTGTTCGAAGGGCAGGGTGATGTTGAAGCCCAGGCTGTTTTCCTGTCCGGCACCTTCGTGGGCTGCGGCCATGATACCGCCGCCCGCGCCGGTGATGACCATCAGGTCGTAACGGGCCAGGGTCGCGCCGAGCTCGACGGACAATTTATACAGCGGATGATCGATGGGCGTACGTGCCGAGCCAAAGACGGTCACCTTGCGCCGGCGCTTGAATTTTTCGAGTGTGCTGAAGGCGCGTTCCATCTCACGCAAGGTCTGTAGCATGATTTTGGCGTCCCAGCGGTTGCGGTCGGCTTGGGCCATGCGGATCACGGTGGTGAGCATTTCGCGGTACAACGGCTGGTTGGGGCTGGACTCAGGCACTACGAGGCGAGCGATCTCATCGACCTTGGATGTCAGGTCGATACCGCTGGTCTGGAAATGACGGGACAGATAATCGTCCGATTCAAAAGGCATGCAGCGTCTCCGGGTAATCGTTTTACGATGGTTTTTCCATGTTTGGTTATAACGCGATGCGCTCGCCTGCTTCGGGAATAATGGCTTCCCAGTTCAGTCGAGCACGCAGACCTGTCTGCAGAGCCAGCATCTTTTCCCGCTCGCCGTGTACCAGGTAAAGCTCGGGTCGGGATTTGAAATTGGACGCCCAGTCGAGCAATTGTGATTGGCCTGCATGGGCGGAAAATCCACCCAGTGTATGGATTTGGGCCTTTACGGCAATCTGTTGATGGAACAGTCGTACGCTCGAGGCACCGTCGATGATAGCGCGACCCAGCGTGCCCTTACTCTGGAAGCCGGGAATGACCACGTGGCATTCCGGGCGCCAGAGGTTGTGCTTGAAGTGATGGAGAATACGCCCGCCCGTACACATGCCGCTGCCGGCGATAATGATTGCGCTGTGGGTGGTGCGGTTGATCGCCATGGACTCTTCGGCGCTCGGCGTGGTGCGCAGGATTGGCAGCAGATCGTTCAGCTTGTGGAGGTCTCGTCCGCTTAACTGCTGGCGCTCGAGTGGGTCAAGGTGATCCAGGTAGCGGTTGTAGATATCCGTGGCGCGGATTGCCATTGGGCTGTCGAGGAAGACCGCCTGCTGGGGCAGGCTCCCCTCGTGGTAAAAGCGCCCGAGGTAGTAGATCAGGTCCTGGGCCCGACCCACGGCGAAAGAAGGGATCAGCACGTTGCCGCCGTCACGTTGAGCGGCTGCCAGGATCTGCGCGAACTCCTCCAGGGTGTCTGCGGCGCAGCGGTGATCACGGTCCCCATAAGTGGATTCGAGCAGCAACACGTCGGCTTCTTCAAGCACGCTGGGGTTGCGCATCAGAGGCGAGCAGTCGTTACCGAGGTCTCCGGAAAATACCAGGCGACGAGTGCGGCCATGGTCATGCACATCCAGCTGAACGATGGCCGAACCGAGGATGTGCCCGGCGTCATGCAGGGTAGCGAGCACGCCTTGCGCGACCTTGACTGCCTGGCTGTAAGCAACGGGCTGGAACTGGCTCACCGCCTGTTCGGCATCGGCACGCGTATACAAGGGTTTGATCAGCGGCTTGCCGCGCCGTGCCCGCCAGCGGTTTTCCCACTCGGCGTCCTTTTCCTGAAGGTGCGCGGCATCCTGCAGCATCAGATCCATCAGTTCACAGCTGGCTTCGGTAGCGTAGATCGGGCCGCGGTAACCGGAGCTGACCAGGCGCGGCAGCAGGCCGCTGTGGTCAATATGCGCGTGGGACACCACGACGGCGTCGATGCGTGCTGGATCGAAGGCGAAAGGCAGACGGTTGCGGTTTTCTTCTTCACGACGGCCTTGGTGCAGGCCGCAATCCAGAAGAACCTTTATGCCGTCATGGGTTTCGATCAGGTAGCAAGAACCCGTGACCTGCTGGATGGCGCCAAGGAAGCTGAGTAAAGCCATAGTTTGCAATCCCACGTCCTGTCGTTAAAAACAGTCTGAGCCGATCGGCGTCACGCTGTCTTGATACATATCAGATCCCTTGGCTGGCTGTCTGCCTAGACTTGTCGAAACACTTGTCGCGACGGAGCCCACACCATGCATCAAATCCTGCCGAGTCCCTCCGAACTGGCTGAGCATGCTCGCCGTGAGCCGGACTTTGCCCGATGGAGCGAAGGATACGGCCCCCTTCAACATGCTGATGAAACACGCGCGGCAGTATTTCGCATGGCGCATCAGTTGGTGCAAGCGGGACTCCACCAGGACCTGGCCAGTGTCTATCGCCTGCTGCAGGGGCTCGACCGGCTGACCGCCGCGGGTCTGTGGTTGGTTGTGCACATGACGTACGCGCGTCGTGTACGTCTGGATGGGGCACCGTTGCAGGCCGAAGATTTCAAGGCCCAGCCGGAAGGTCATACCGGGGGGGCGTTGAATATGGTGCCGGGCTATGCCGGTTACCTGGCGCTGAACGCGTTGACCGGTACGACCCGCGGCTGGTTGATGGGGCAGGGGCATTGCGTGGCGGCGATCGAGGCGCTTAACGTGCTGACCGCCAACCAGCATCCTGAGCAGGCGGCGCGTTATCGCTTCGACGAGCAGGGGCTGAGTCATCTGGTGAGCGATTTCTACAGTTACGCCCAGGCGCCTGATGGTACAGCCGGCGTGCCGTTGGGTAGCCATGTCAATCCGCACACCGCAGGGGGCATTGCCGAGGGCGGCTATCTTGGGTTTGCCGAGCTGCAATATGCCCACATGCCGTTACCGGGTGAAACCTTGGTGGCCTTCCTTTCCGACGGTGCAGCTGAAGAGCAGCGGGGCAGCGACTGGATTCCCCGCTGGTGGCGTGCCGAGGATTGCGGCACGGCGTTACCGGTGATGATCGCCAACGGACGGCGCATCGAGCAGCGCACCGAACTGGGCACCCTCGAAGGCCTGAAGGGATTCGCCGAGCATCTGCGTCACTGTGGCTTCGACCCGATCCTCTTCGATGGTCGCGATCCCGCCGCGTTCGTGACCACGCTGTGGGAAATGGAGCAGCGACTGGCCCGCCGGGTGGATGAGAAGAATCACGGCATCCTGCACTATCCGCTGCCGATCCCCTACGCCATTGCCGAGACCACCAAGGGCTTCGGCTTTTATGGCGACGACAGCAATGCCGCGCACAACCTGCCGTTACCCGGAAACCCCTCCCTTGATGACGAGGCCCGCGCATTGTTCAACACGCATGTCACGCCGCTGTGGGTGGCCCCGGAAGAATTGTCCGCCGTGCGCACGCTGTTCAGTTCACGTGGCGAGCGCCCGCTGGAGCGCGATCATGCCCTGGCCTTGCGCCATCCGCCGGCGCCGCGTTTGCCGGCGTTGCACTACCGGGCGGACTCGTGCTCACCCATGGCCGCGCTGGACCGTTTCTTCGTCGAACTCAGCGCTGCCAATCCCGAGTTGCGCCCCCGGGTCGGTAATCCCGATGAGTTGGCCAGCAATCGCCTGGGCGGGGTACTGAAAGCACTAAAACACCGAGTCAGTGAGCCGGAAAACGAACGTGAAGCGGTGGATGGCAAGATCATCACCGCCCTCAACGAGGAAGCCGTGGTCTCGGCCTGCCTGGCCAACCAGGGTGGATTGAATCTGGTGGCCAGTTATGAAGCCTTTTGCGTGAAGATGCTGGGCGCGGTGCGCCAGACGATCATCTATGCACGCCAGCAAAAAGAGGTTGGACGCCCCGCCGGCTGGCTGGGCTTTCCCGTGGTGGCCACGTCGCACACCTGGGAGAACGGCAAGAATCAGCAGTCGCACCAGGACACGACGTTCTGCGAGGCTTTGCTGGGTGAAATGAGCGATATGGTACGGGTAGTGTTTCCTGCCGATCACAACAGCGCGCTGGCGCTGCTACCCATAATCTATCAATCCCGTGGCCAATTGGCCTGCATGGTCATTCCCAAGCGCGAGCGCCCGGTGTACTTCGATCAGGCCCAGGCCGAACAGCTGGCACGTGATGGTGCCATTGTGGTCGAGGAGGTTGGCGGGGTCGATCCGCTGCTGCTGATTGCCAACGGCAGTTATCAGCTCGAAGAAATGCGCCGCGCCTGCCAGCGCCTCAAGGACGCCGGTTGTGGTTATCGGCTGGTGTATCTTCAGGAGCCGGGCCGCTTCCGCGCCCCCCGTGACCAGTGGGAGATGGAAACCGTAGCTGACGAAGCCACGGTGGGGCGGCTGTTTCCCGACCATTATGAAAGGCGTGTGTTACTCACCCACATGCGCCCCGAAGTCGCGCGCGGCGTGCTCTGGCCGATTCTGCCAGATGCGCGTCTTAGCGGAGTGCTCGGCTATCGTAACCGGGGCGGCACCTTCGATGACAAGGGCATGCTGTTTGCAAACCGTTCCACTTGGGCCAACGTGCTAGCAGCCTGTGCGCGCATCATGGACGTGCCGCGCACCGCGTTGCTGACGCTTGATGAAGCCGCTGCCGTGGCCGGTAAAGGGGATCCGCAGGTACTGCGCTGAGTGTTCTGGCGCAAGCAAGCATCGCGGCCTTGCCAGGGCAGCGATGCTTTTTGTTGACGTGACGGCGCCTAGGGGCAGTCTGTTGCCTGAAAACGCTGACTGCTGATCGGCTCGCCGTTGGGGTATTCCGTGAATTGGTAACGCAGGGTAGCGCCCTGGTCTAGTAGCCGCTTGAAGCCTGCGTTGTTGCACACGCTTTGGGATAGCTGCTCGCGTACCGCTTCGGGATTGCGGCGCATTTCTTCTGCGTGGCGAGGCTGCACGCCCAGGTGATTGATGAGTTCGTGGCCTTCTACGCTGAATCCGCGGTCAAGCAGATCGGCATTGATGGCCCGCGGTGTGCCGACACTGCTTTCTCGGGCGATGCGCTGCAGGTCGCGACTCAATTGTTCGCTTCTCAAGGATTCTGCCTGCGCCCAAGGCATGGCGAAGCACAACAACATGGCAAGTAAGCGTGACATCCAACGTTCCCTCTAAAACTGCTTTGACCTGTCGTCGACGAGGGTGTTCGAGGCGTGTAGCCCGCATCTGTTAAACTGGCCGCCCTTGAGTTATCACTGACTTACCCATGCATGCTGTAGCCCGACTGCGCGCCGAGCGCCTGGCGCGTAGCCTCAAGCCTTTCATTGCCCGTGGTTCGCGTGCCGAACGTTGCCCCGCGTGCCGGGTCATTCCTCGCTATTGCCTGTGCGCCTGGCGACCGACCGTGACAGCCGAGTCCGGCATGTGCCTGCTGATGCATGACATCGAGGCGCTCAAGCCCAGCAATACCGGTTGGCTGATTGCCGATGTGGTGCCCGATACTCACGCCTTCGGTTGGTCGCGTACCGACGTTGATGAACGTTTGCTGGCATTGCTGGACGATTCGCAGTGGCAGCCTTATGTGGTTTTTCCGGGCGAATACGCCGCGCCTGAACGCGTGGTGCAGCAGGTAGCGGTGCAGCCTGGCAAGCGGCCATTGTTCATCCTGCTGGACGCCACCTGGACCGAGGCGCGCAAGATGTTTCGCAAAAGTCCGTATCTGGACGGCTTGCCGGTGCTCAGTTTGCAGCCGGAGCAGCTGTCACGCTATCAATTGCGCCGTTCGACCCGCGCCGAGCATCTGTGTACCGCCGAAGTGGCGGCGCTGTGCCTGGAGTTGGCCGGTGACGCCCCCGCGGCCACTGCACTGGGTGGCTATTTCGACCTGTTCACCGAACATTATCTGGCCGCCAAGCACAAGCGTGTGCTGGACGTGAACAACGCGTCGCATCGCGAGATGCAGGCTTTTATATAGCCGCGGTGCACTGGCAGGTTTTCCGCGTGGGGGCAGGTGGCCATCCCAACGGGGGCCACCCGATCAACGACTTCGATCCTAGGCCTGTGTCGTCTGCGGCTTGTCGAGGGGCGTTACTTTTTGAGGCCACAGTTGTGCAAGCAACATCCCGGCGAACATCAGGGCGGCGCCGATATAGCCTTTCATCGCCAGGCTTTCACCCAGGAACAGCCAGCCGGCAAAGGCCGCGAAGACTGCTTCCAGTGACAGGATGATCGCCGCATGGGAGGCAATGGCGTGTTGCTGTGCCACCACTTGCAGGGTGTAACCGACGCCCACGGCAAAAAAACCACCGTACAGCAGGGCCGGGGCGGCTTGGACAATCGCGCTCCAGGCAATGGGTTCGAATGCCACGGCGAGCAGCAAACTGATGATCCCGCACGTGACGAATTGGAGAAAGGCCAGGCGTAGTGGGTCATAGCGACTGGCAAAGAACCCTACCACCAAGACGTGCACGCCCCAGACAAACGCACCGGCCAGTTGCAGCCAATCGCCTGAGGCAACGTGGAAGTTGTCTCCGACACTGAGCAGGAACATGCCGGCCACCGCAAGAGAGGCGCCGAGCCAGGTTCCTAGCCCGGCACGTTGGCCTATGAACAAGCCCAGCAGAGGAACGACAATCACGTACAAGCCAGTAATAAAGCCGGAGTTGGTTACCGTCGTAAACAGCAGGCCAACTTGTTGCAGGTTGATGCCCAAGGTCAGGGCCATGCCCATCAGCATGCCGCCCAGCAACAGGCCGCGATGGGCAAAGCCCGGCGTGGGTGCCTCGCGGGCTTTTTTCTGTCGCCAGATCAGCGGCAACAGCACCAGGGCACCCATGCAAAAACGCAACCCGGTAAACAGGAACGGGCCGATGGCATCCATGCCGACCCGCTGGGCAACAAAGGCCGATCCCCAAATTATTGCGGTAATCAACATCAGCAGATCGGCGCGTAGGGCTTTGCTTTGCATTGCAGAACATCTCGCAGGGAAAAAGGTGCAAACTCTGCCGTAAAGCATCTCGCTTGACCACTCCGATCTAGCTCGTCATCCTTGGTTGTCTGCCAAGATCCATATAAAAAACAGGGACATTTCATGGCTGCCTACGAAATCCTCATTGCTGACGATCATCCTTTGTTTCGTAGTGCGTTGCTTCAGGCGTTAAGCCAGGGGTTGGGCAGTGAAGCCAACCTGGTGGAAGCGGCAAGCATCGCGGAGCTGGAGGAGCGTCTGGCTATTAAGTCCGATTGGGATCTGGTGTTGCTCGACCTGAACATGCCCGGTGCCTATGGCTTTTCCGGCTTGGTGCTGTTGCGCGGCCAATACCCGCAAATACCCGTCGTGATGGTCTCTGCGCAAGAGGAAGCCGCCGTGGTCAGCCGCTCTCGGGAGTTTGGCGCCAGTGGTTTCATTCCCAAATCTAGCTCATTGCAAACCATTCAACAGGCGGTCAGGGCCGTGCTCGATGGCGATGTCTGGTGGCCGGAGATGGCAGATGCCGGGCCGGCCGTCTCTGCCGAGGAGCGCGAAGCCAGTGCGGGTCTGGCGAGCCTGACACCGCAGCAATTCCGAGTGTTGACCATGGTCTGCGAAGGCCTGTTGAACAAGCAGATTGCCTATGAGCTGAGCGTCTCCGAAGCGACGGTCAAGGCGCACGTGACCGCCATTTTCCGCAAGCTGGGCGTACGAACGCGCACCCAGGCAGCACTGCTGCTTCAACAATTGGAAACGGTGCCGGGCTAGGAAATGTCTGATTGCCTGTGTTTCACGCAATGGTAGGCAGCACAATCTCATCACTGCGTCGCACATTGGCGGTCAGCTCTCGACACTGATCGATGAACTCGCGCATCGCGGCGCTGTGGTATTTGCGCTTGTTCCAGATGAAACAGAACTGCCGGCGCAAATCCAGCTCCGGGGTCTCCAAGCCAACCAGGCTGCCGCGCCGGAAAGCATCGCGCAGGGCCAGGCGCGAAATGCAGCCAATCCCCAGGCCCGACTCCACGGCTCGTTTGATCGCCTCGGTATGCTCCAGCTCCAGGCGAACATTGAGCGGCGCGTGATGACCGCGCACTGCCTGGTCGAATCTCATGCGGGTTCCCGAGCCTTTCTCGCGCAGAATCCAGCCTTCATTGCGCAGCTCGTCCAGACCGACCTTGCCCCGCGTGGCGAGCTGATGTTGAGGTGCGCAAAACACCACCAGTTCATCCTCCACCCAAGGCTGGACTTCTATGTCCGGGTGATGGCATTCGCCTTCGATCAGACCGAGATCAAGCTCATAGTGGGCGATCTGGTGAACGATTTGCGCCGTGTTGTGCACATGCAGCGCCACTCTGCATTCCGGATGGCGTTGCATGAAAACACCAAGCAGCAGAGTTGCCAGATAATTGCCCACGGTCAAGGTCGCGCCCACTTCCAGTGAGCCAAAATCACTATGGCCGCTGAGAATATTTTCGATTTCACGACCCTGGGCAAGCAAGGCCATGGCCTGGGGTAGCAGTTGTTCGCCGAGGCTGTTGAGTCGCAGGCGCTTGCCATGGCGCTCGAACAGTTGGCAGTCGGATTGACGCTCCAGTTCGTTCAGCGAGCTGCTGGCGGCTGATTGCGAAAGAGAGAGGGTTTCCGCCGCGCGCGACACGCTTTCCTGCTTGGCAATGGCGACGAACACCTCGAGTTGGCGCAGGGTGAATCGCATATTCAATTAACCGATAAGTTATATTTTAATAATTAATTTAACAGATAACCAAAGAGCCGGTAAAATCGCTGTAATTTCTTGCCTTAAGGCATCCTACGAGGACCACCATGAGCAATCTGAACGTCGAGCGTGTGCTCAGTGTTCACCACTGGAACGATACCCTTTTCAGCTTCAAGACCACCCGTGATCCGGGGCTGCGTTTTGAAAATGGCCAGTTCGTGATGATCGGCCTGGAAGCGAATGGGCGTCCGCTGATGCGTGCCTACTCGATTGCCAGCCCCAACTATGAAGAACACCTGGAATTCTTCAGCATCAAGGTAGAGAACGGCCCGCTCACCTCGCGCCTGCAGCATCTCAAGGAAGGCGACAATATCATGGTCAGCAAGAAGCCGACCGGCACCCTGGTCCTGAGTGATCTGAAGCCGGGCAAGCATCTTTATCTGCTGAGCACCGGTACGGGGCTGGCGCCTTTCATCAGCGTGATCCAGGATCCGGAAACTTATGAGCGTTTCGAGAAGGTGATCCTGGTCCATGGCGTGCGTTACGTCAGCGAAGTCGCCTACGAGGAATTTATCACCCAACAGTTGCCGCAAAATGAGTTTTTTGGCGACGCGGTGCGCGACAAGCTGATCTATTACCCCACGGTGACTCGCGAACCGTTCCGTAATCAGGGCCGTCTCACCGAGCTGATGCGCAGCGGCAAGCTGTTCAGTGATATCGGCCTGCCGCCGATCAATCCGCAGGACGACCGTGCCATGATATGTGGCAGCCCGAGCATGCTGACCGACACCAGCGCAACCCTCGACAGCTTTGGCCTGACGGCTTCGGCCCGTATGGGCGACCCAGGCGATTACTTGATCGAGCGTGCCTTCGTCGAGAAGTGACCGTAACGAATACTTCCGAAACCCGGCTTGCCGGGTTTTTTTATGGGCGTTAACGGCGGAGTATGGTGAGGCCAATCAGCCGGGAGACCACCAGGGCGATGTACATTACCCCGGCAAACGCCTCCAGCATGACCAACGCGCGCGCCATGGGATTGAGCGGCAGGATATCGCCGATACCGACGCCGGATAGGGTGACGAAACTGAGGTACAGCAACTCCATCCAGGTGCGGGCCGCTTCAGGTTCGACCAGCGCGGCGAAACTGCCGGGAATCAGAATCTGGCAGGCGTTGTAGAAAAAGGCGAATGACCAGGCGAGCAGAGTAAAGGTAGCACCGGAGGCGAACAGCTCATCGGTGGTGGCGCGCTGATCTTCCATCATGTAGCTGATCAGGCTGCCCGCCGCGTAGAGGTAGAAAGCACCCTCCAGAATGGCGATGGCCAGCGTCAGCTGCCAGCGGGTGGCAAACAGGTTCAGGGCCCACAGGCTAAGCACCACCGCCGCCAGCAGAAAACCGATCCAGGCTTGTGCCGCGCTGCGGCGAACCAGGCGCAATGTGGCCCCGAGAACAACCAGGCCGAAGGCACCGAACAGCGCCCGACCGAATGAGGTGTTTTCCATCCACGGATAGAGCAATACGCCGAGGAGCTGAATGAGCAGCAGCAGGGCCGAAGGATGGCGGGCCAGGTAATTCAGTGGTCCGGGCAGAGGTGTTCGGCCCATGGCGGGCGCCCTCAGGAGGAAGACAGCTCGCTGAGCGTAGTGCCGGTGGGATGCCAGTTCAAGGCCGAGATCTGTGTGATCAATCCGGGTTGCTGACCACTTCTAACACGCGAATCAAGCCTGGCTGCGGATAGTGCCAGCGCACCTGCACATCCCAGAAGCCCACGCCGTAACGGCGCTCGGGCGTGGGTTTCTGGTAGGCGGGGCGCGGGTCTTGCGCCAGGCATTGTTCGATCAGTTCCACCAAGGGCTCCGTCAGGCGCTGGGCATGTTCGCTTGCCTGGAGCAGTGCGGTGGGCGTCCAGTCCACGGCAATTGGCTGCGGCGCATCGGCTGCGATGCTGTTGTGTGCAGACGGGAGGCAATCGGCATAGGGCACGTAGGGTTTGATGTCCACAATCGGTGTGCCATCGAGCAAATCGATACCCGACAGCCACAGGCGTCCGGGTTCGACCTTGTCCAGGCGCACCACGGATTGGCCAATGCCATTGGGACGATGGGTCGCCCGCGTGGCGAACACACCGAGGCTGCGGTTGCCACCCAGACGCGGCGGGCGCACTTTGAGGCGCGGGGTGTCTTCCAGCGCTTGATGAAAGAGGAACAGCAGCCAGACGTGACTGACCTGCTCAAGGCCCTCCACAGCCTCGGGTTGATCGAACGGCGCGACCAGTTCCAGGACGCCACGGGCAGCGGGCGCCAATTGTGGCTGGCGCGGAATGGCGAATTTCTCCTTGAAGCAGGAGCGGACGTGGCCGATCGGTGTGATGCAATGCATGGCGGAGTGACTCACTGCGCTGACACGTGTTGGGTGGGGCGGCAAGCGGCATTGCGAAACGGGCCGGCGGCCTTGCGCCAGCCCGGACCGGGACTGGTTTGTGCGCAGATCCGCTGGCCATTGAGCAGGCTTTCCCAGCTGAACCAGGGAGCCGGTGCGGCATGAGCGGCGGCAGTGAACAGGGTTGTGAAGAGAACACAGGCTAACAAGTGTCTGGGCATACCAATCATCCGCGACAGGGCGGGGCAGATGATAAAGCAGTGGGCGATCGAGCGCCCAACGTTGCTACAGTCACTCACCGGCAAAAGGGAATTCCCTGCTGATGTCGGGCTCTATGTCTGAGATCACCCACAAAGGAGGGCGGTGTAATGCGGACTTCACACACGCAACAGACAGTCGTTGGGAGGAGGGTTCTCATTAACGGGGCGGACGTATTTGGTGACCCGGAGCAACCGCCGCCTCCCGGGCCGCCACCGTATCCAGGCGAGCCCGGTGAGCCGACCATACCGGATGAGCCGCCGCCCAAGCCCATCGCCTGAGCAAAAACTATTCAAACGGGCGAATTAATGGTGAGAGCCTACGCTGAAGTTGAGTACTGCAGAGTATTTATAAAAAGGAGGCAGACCATGGCCCGATGGATCATTACCTACAACAAAGACAACAACACCGCCACTCTGGAAATCGAATCGGCCAAACAACCCAACCTGGAACAGGCCGTTCGGCATACCTTGAAGTGGGCCCGCCAGCAGTTTGAGGCTCAGGAACCCAGCGAGGTGGATGGAGATTTGCGCGGGCCGGCTGTACTGCTCTCGGAGCTGTATGGCATCACCATCACCGGTATCACCCAGGCATAGCCAGCTGACGACCCGCATCCCTTACTCGGGGTGCGGGTCGTTATTTTTAGCGGGCAGGGAGCAATATCAAGCGTTCAGTGCCGTAGGTCTGTTGAAGATTTTCGGCCTTGAACGGAAAGCTCTGATAATCGCCCTGGCGCCAGGCATCGATGCCGTCGGCGTAATGGGGACTGGCCGGATTGTCGGATTGACCGCTGCTGTTCAGGCCGATCAACGGTTCGTCGTGACCAAAATCCACAATGATGCGCATGGCAGGTATCAGCCAGGTATCAAAACTCTGACCCCACTGGTACGCCGAAACGTTCAGGGTGCTGTGATCGCCTCCGGCAGGGTAAGGCCCCCGGTTTAGATAACTGTCCAGTGCTCGTGTGCCGATCCGTTGACTCGCGCTCATGTAAGGGGCCAGTTTGCTGGCGTCGGTGGTCCAGGTGTAGCGGTGCAACGCGCCCCATTGCCAACCGTTGCGGTCGCGGCCGAGGCGCTTTTCCAACAGCGCCACGGCGCCCGCCAGACTGCGGGCGAGAATGGCCGCCTTGTCTTCATGCTCGGCTGTGTTGACGTCGTCCCAGAACGGACTGTCGTCGCGGCCCAGCAAGTGGTCGGCCTGGGCCGAATAGGAGCTATCAGCCACGCTGACCAAGGCCTGCCAGGCAGGGCTGTCGTCAGGTCCAAGCTCGTCCAGGAATGTCTGTCGGGAGCTTTCATGCAGGAACGCGCCATAGAGCGCGGCATCGGCAGAGTCGCTGGCCAATAGGCCGTCAAAGGCAAGCAGGCGAGCCAAAGCTTCACGGGCTTGGCTGCGCTGTGCTGCAGGCAAGGCCTGGATGGTGTGTTCAAGTGCTTTGGCCATTCCGGGCTCGGTGAGCATGGCCTGCAGTTTGGCGACGAAGGGGCTGGACTGGTCGTACTGCATGGCAATCGTGCCTTGGATGTCATGACGGCGGGCGCCATCGAGCCACTGACCGATGCGTTCCGCCCGCTCCGGGTAGTACCAGGAATTGGACAATTGCACGCCGTAACCGCTGGGCACGCTGCGGTGATTGGCGGTGCCGAGCCAGCCTTGCTGAGGGTTTTGATCGTAGGGGTGCAGGTCCGGGTCGGCAAAGCCGTCCCAGGCATAGGCGTTATCCCAGCCGGGCGAAGGCAGCAGACCGCGGCCGGCACGGCGGCTGGGGTAGCGCCCGGTGACTTGCCAGGCGATGTTCTGCGCGTCGGCAAAGACGATATTCAGCGACATGGCGCGAACGTCGCGGGTGGCGTCAAAAGCCTGGTCCACCGTTTTTGCCATGGACAGGTTGAAAAAGGCATCCAGGCTCTGGTCGGCTTCCAATTGCACGCTGCGGTAGGCCAGGCCGTAGCGGCTGGTCAGCGCCTGGGGCTGCAGCGTGTGCTTGGACTTGCGCAGCGCGCCGTTGAGCAGCGGGCCGTTGCGGGTCTCGTGTATCAACTCGCGCACCGGCTTCTGGCCCTTGATGAAGAACGTCTCGTAGCGCTCACGGGTTGGCTGCCACTGGCTATCGGCCAAATACTGCAGGCGTCCGTTGTCATCCTTCAGGCGTTCAAGAAACAGGTCCTGGTTGTCACCCATGACCATGGTCATGCCCCAGCCCAGTGCGCCGTTGTAACCGGCCACCACCGCAGGCACACCGGCGACCGAGACGCCGGCGGCCTGGAAGTGCGGGGTGCGCAGATGCACGAAATTCCACATGGACGGCATGGCCAGGGGCAAATGGGTGTCATTGGCCAGCAGGCTCTTGCCGCTGCGACTGTGCGAAGGCGCGACCGCCCAGTTGTTGGAGGCGGCCACACCGAGCATGTTCAGGCCGGCAACTTGGCGGGCGGTCTGCTCTAGGGCCGCCAGGCCAGGAATCTGGCCGGTCAGGTCAAGTCCTTTGAGCTTGTCTGCCTCGTCAAAGGGCAGCGGTTCGTCGGGGTAAACAGGTAGCAGCCAGGCGAGCTTCTCAGTGCCGACTTTTTGTGCCAGCACCAGGGCGGCGATTTCTTCCCTCAGGTTGACCGCCAGGCCAAAATTCAACAGGCAAAAGATCAGCACCGAATCTTTGGCCTGCCACTCGACGGGCTGATGGCCGGACTCGGCCAGGCCCATCGGTAACGTGTCGCGATGCTGAGACAGATACGCATTGACGCCCTTGGCATAGGTGGCGAACAGCGCTTTCAGTTCCGGCGACGCATGGCGATACAGTACCTCGGCGCTCTGGCGCAGGTTCACCGTGCGCATGAAACGGTCGATGTCCAGTACACCGGGGCCGACCATTTCTGCCAGGCGCCCCGATGCCATCAGGCGCATGCCGACCATCTGGCTCAGGCGGTCGCTGGCATGCACGTAGCCCAGCGTGAACAGCGCATCGGGCAAGGTGTGCGCTTCAATCAGCGGCATGCCCAATGCATTGCGCCGCACTGAAGCGCTGTCGGCCAGTTCATGAAAGGTCAGGGTACCCTGGGTTGGCGGCACGCTGTTGCGGTAGCGGGCATCCAGCAGGCTCTGACAACCACTCAGGGTCAGTGCTGTCAGCAGGGCGGCGCAGAGCGCAAGGGGAGATAGCAGGCAAGAGGGGCGGGGCAGCATGCACGGCGTTCCTTGTGCAACGAAGTCGGATCGCCAGCTTAGCAATACACCAGACGCAAACCCCAACCCAAAAGCGGGGCTTGAGCCTGGTTGAAGCGATTACGGACTGATGTTCTTGATCAGTGCATCATTGAGCAGCCAGCGAGAAGCGGCACGGACGGCCGCCTTGTGCTGCAGTTCCAGCTCGCTGAACTGGCTGCGATAGCGTTGCCGCTCACGGCGATCCAGAGCCTTCCAATCCCCATGGGTCGGCACATGGGCCGTGGCTGCGTACAGTTGATGAAACACTGCACAACGCGGATCCTGGCTGAGTTGGGGATCATAGTTGTCCATCAGCACCTTGATGCGGATGGCGCCTTCAATCAGCGGCAACTGCTCATCAAGCAGGCTGCCGGCCAGAATGCGCAAGTCCCCACCCAGCTGCTCATGATGGCGCTGCTCGGCAGCCGTCTGCCGGCGCTGTTGATGCCAGACGCGCCGCCATAGCCAGAGGGCATACGCGGCGAGGCCTGCGATGATCAGCAAGGCAAGCGCAAGCAGGCTCCAAACCAACGCTGGGCTCACTGATCAGGCACCGTGACACTTCTTGAATTTCTTCTCGCTGCCACAGGGGCAGGGGTCGTTGCGACCGACATCCTTGAGCGGATTGCGCAGCGGTTCGCTGGGGCCATGATTGCAGTGTGGGCCGTGGACATGGTGTTCATGACCATGATCGTGATCGTGGTTGCAATCGGGGCCGTGGACGTGGGGTTCTTGGGACATGGAACTACTCCGGAATGATATCGCCGGGGATTATCTCGCCGTTGCGCAAAAGGTGCACGCGTCTGCCTTGCATCAAGCCTGTTTTGATCACGCCCTGAAGCTGATAGCGAATCGGCTGGTCAGGTTTTTCCAGCAGTTTGATCAGGTCGCGCATGTGTCGCCAGAGGTTGGTATGCAAGGCTACCTGAACGATCTTGCTGCCGTGCGCCGGCACGATGAAGAAGCGCTCATACTCGGCATCCGCCAGTTTGAGTTCATTGAGTTGCAAGCTGTAATTGATGCCACGAATCGGCAGGCTGCGGTCGTTGGGGTTGGTAAAGCGAAAGTTCAGGCGAAATTGCTGTTCCAGCAACTTGGCCTCGATGACCTCGACATTGAGCAACTGCACATCAGGATCCTGATAGTTGCTGCCCATCCAGGTTGAACAGCCGCCGAGCAGGGACAGCAGGGCGGCGTACAGGCTGACGCTGACTATTCTTATTGTTCGTGCCTGCAAGGACATGTCTTGGCTCCGAAGGAAGGACCGCAGTGTAACAAGCAAAAGCTGGGCTGCAATCGATTGTAGCGGGCGAAAAGGCTGCGCCATACTGCACTGCGAACGAGACGAATAGGCCAGGTGGGCTGATGAAACGCTATGAAGTCGCTTTTGCTGGTCGGTTGCAACCGGGAGTCGACCCCGCTCGAGTCAGGGCGAATCTGGCACAGCTGTTCCAGGCTGATGAATCCCGTATCGAGGCGTTGTTCTCCGGACGTCGTGTGGTGATCAAGAACAACCTTGATGAGGTGGCGGCGGAAAAATACCGCGCGGCACTGGCGCGGGCGGGTGCGGTGGCTGAGGTCTGTCCTCAAGACGCTGAACTACCCCAGGAGATTGAGCAGTCTGCGTATACGGCGCAGCCAAGGTCGGTCTCAGTCCCAGCTCCGGGACGTCTCGAAGTCGTTCCACGCGACGAGTACATGGCGGCTTTCAGTGCTGTGCAAGCGCCGGATTTCGGGCTGGCGCCGGTGGGAGCCGATTTGCAAGACGTCACACCGTCGCCAACGGCACCGGCCATTCATGTGAGTGCCTTGGCATTGCTGCCCGTGGGCAGCGATCTGGGACAGCGGATCGAGCCGGTAGTGGCCAGCGTGCCGGACAGTAGCCATTTGCGCGTACTGGATTAGTGCTGCGAGTGCGGGTCACCGCTTAAACAAACGGGCCGCAACACTTCTTGAATTTCTCCCCACTGCCACAGGGACAGGGGTCGTTGCGTCCCGCCTTAAGTGGCACCGTGGGGTCGATAAAATACCAGCGGCCCTGGTGTTGAACGAAGGCGGAGCGTTCATGGGAATGGTGTTCGCCCTCGCCGTCGTGCCAGCGCGCGGTAAAGCTGACAAAGGCATGTTCGGGCTGCCCGCCAAGTACTTCAGCGTTTTCCACTTCCAACCCTAGCCAGACGCTTTGCGCGCTCCAGGCCGCCATGCCGGCGCGATCCAGTCCGGCTTGCTGGGCTGGTAGCGTGGTGTCCACCAGGTAGTCAATCAAACCCAGCACATAAGCGCTGTAGCGCGAGCGCATCAACAGTTCGGCACTGGGCGCCGGAATATCAGTGTGATAAGGGCTACAGCAATCTGCCAGTGGCAGGCCACTGGCGCAGGGGCAGGCGGGACTCATGGTTGCCACCAGTGATTCAGTACGGATGCGGTTGATTGTTTGGCCAGCGACTGTATCCCAATTAACCATTGCAAGGAATGCGCAACCAGTCGCTGCTGCGCGAAGGCCCCGAATATGCGCGCCGGCCACTTTGCAGGGAACCTCGAGGAGCCTGTTCTCGACTAACAAGATGCGGCCCGGCGGAGTATTGAAGTGCCGGGGGTATCCATGGCTCGGGGCGGTGAAACATCTCGCCTAGCGTACTTCCGTTGCGCTGTCTTAACTGCTGGGTATCGGTTCGAGCCGATTCATCAGGAGGCATCCATGAGCATCGTAAGGAAAGCGGTACCGTTGTTGGTAATAACCGGCGTGCTGAGCGGTTGCGCGGGCGTACAAAAAAGTGACTGGCCTACCTGTGCAGCCCTCGGTGGTGTCACTGGTGCGGCGCTGGGTGCTTTTGAAAGCAGCAGCTATGCGGGCTGGGGTGCGCTCGTCGCTGCGGTTACTGCGGGGGGCTACTGCTGGGTGCACGGTCAGGGCGAAGAGGTCGTGGCCTATACCGAGCCTGAACCGATTCCGGAGCCTGCTCCTGAGCCGGTCGCAGAAACGGTCCGGGTCGAACTGGATGTTAAGTTCGACTTCGACAAGGCGGTGGTCAAGGAGGGTAGTTTTGATGATATCCGCGATCTGGCGGAATTCATGAAGCAGTTCCCACAGACCACCACGGTGGTGGAAGGACACACCGACTCGGTGGGTACCGACAGTTATAACCAGCAGCTTTCCGAGCGTCGGGCCATGGCTGTGCGTGAAGTGCTGGTCAACCAGTACGGCGTACAAGGCGGACGTGTGGATGCCATCGGTTATGGCGAGGCGCGTCCAGTGGCGGATAACGCGACCGAAGAAGGTCGCGCTATCAACCGCCGCGTCGAGGCTGCCGTCGAAGCGCAGATGCAGTGATGGCTGCCATCCGGGCAGCGCTCCCCGTCGCTGGCGAGGAGCTTGCCCGGAAGGCGGTTACAGCAGTGGTCTGGCGCCAGCAATGGCCATCAGTGCCAAGCCGAGCATGAGGTTCACGCCTACCTGGCGCCGTATGTGACCAAGCGTAGCGCCGCCCGCCGACCAGTTCTGCTCCGTCACGGCGCGCCGCAGTTGCGGGACCTGCAACAGGCTGACGCGTAAAAACAGGGCCAGCATGGCCAGGTACAGGCCGATCATCAGGTGTACATAAGTCGGTGCTGTTTCGAAACCGCTGAAGCGCAGATGCAACATGCCTACGCCAGTGACGGGAAGTATGACCACCGCTCCCCACACCCAGTGGAAAAAACGCGGAAAGACCTCGGCCCACAGCCCCAAACGTTCCGGTGCCTGCAAGACAGCGCCGGCTGCCGGGCGCAGGATCATCCAGGCGAAGAACATGCCCCCTACCCAGATCAGGGCGGCTAGCAGATGCAAGGCGTACAGCAAGGCAAACGAACTCATCGGTAAATCTCCGCTGATGGATGGGGCGCGCTATCATAGCGGTCCCTTGTGAAACACTGAAAATATATACAGCTCCGCGCCCATGCTCAGCACCGAACTCAAGTCCCAGATTCAGGGCGCCTACACCCGCTTTCTTGAAGCCAAGGGCCTCAAGCCCCGTTACGGCCAGCGTTTGATGATTGCCGAAGTGGCCAAAATGCTTGGCACCATCAGCACCGATGATGAAGGACGCCGGGACGGCGAGCCGGCTATCGTTGCCGTGGAAGCCGGTACCGGTACCGGTAAGACAGTGGCCTACAGCCTGGCCGCGATTCCCGCCGCCAAGGCCGCCGGCAAGCGCCTGGTAATCGCCACCGCCACCGTGGCCCTGCAGGAGCAGATCGTCCATAAGGACTTGCCGGACCTGATGCGCAACAGTGGCTTGAACTTCAGCTTTGCGCTGGCCAAGGGCCGTGGCCGTTACCTGTGCCTGTCCAAACTCGACCTGCTGCTACAGGAAGGGCATGCACAAAGTGCCACAGCACAACTGTTCGAAGAGGAAGGCTTTAAGCTTGATGTAGACGAAGCCAGCCAGAAACTGTTCACCCAGATGATCGAAAAGCTGGCCGGCAACCGCTGGGATGGCGACCGCGACAGCTGGCCGCAGGAGTTGGCCGATACTGACTGGTCGCGACTGACCACCGATCACAGCCAATGCACGGGCCGGCATTGCCCGAATTTTCAGCAGTGCAGTTTCTACAAGGCTCGCGAAGGCATGACCAAGGTCGACGTGATCGTCACCAACCATGACATGGTGCTGGCCGATCTGGCTCTGGGCGGCGGCGCGGTGTTGCCGGACCCGCGCGAGACGATCTACGTTTTCGACGAAGGCCACCATTTGCCGGACAAGGCTATTAATCATTTTGCCCACTTTTCACGCTTGCGCTCCACTGCTGACTGGCTCGGCCAGGTAGAGAAGAATCTCGCCAAACTGCTTGCTCAGCATCCTTTGCCTGGCGAACTGGGCCGGTTGATCGAAGGTGTGCCGGAACTGGCCCGTGAGCTGCGCAGCCAGCAGCAATTCATGTTTGCCGCCTGCGAACAGTTGGCTGACTTCAAGACCGGCGAGGACATGGAAGGCCGCGAACGGCCGCGCCATCGTTTTGTCGGCGGCGTAGTTCCAGAGCACTTGATCGAGCTGGGTAGTGAACTGAAAAAGGGCTTTGCCAAACTTACCGACCTGTTCACCCGGATCGCCGAACTGCTCAAGGAATCCATGGACGACGAACCCGGCAACGGCCTGAGCAGTGCCCAGGCCGAGGAGTGGTATCCGCTGTTTGGTAGCCTGCTCAGTCGGGCCCAAGGCAACTGGGAGCTGTGGACCGCTTTCACCGTCGAGGATCCCGAAGACAGCCCCCCCATGGCACGCTGGCTGACCCTGGCTGAAACGGGCGCGCTGTATGACATCGAGGTCAACGCCAGCCCGATTCTGGCCGCCGAAACCTTGCGCCGTAACCTGTGGAATGTGGCCCATGGCGCCCTGATAACGTCGGCGACGCTGACGGCGTTGAACAGCTTCGAACGTTTTCGCATGCGTGCCGGCCTGCCCCGCGTTGCTGTTACCGCCGTGGTGCCCAGCCCCTTCGCCCATGCCGATGCCGGTATTTTGCACGTGCCTGATCTCAAGGCGGACCCGAGAGATGCCACCGCACATACCGCAGCGATCATTCGCGAATTACCACGCCTGGTGGACGGTGCGCACGGCACCCTGGTGCTGTTTTCGTCGCGCAAGCAGATGCAAGACGTGTTCGATGGCCTGGAGCGGGACTGGCGCAAGCGGGTGTTGATCCAGGGCAACCTGTCCAAGCAGGAGACCCTCAACAAGCACAAGGCGCGGGTTGATGATGGCGAGCCAAGTGTGTTGTTCGGTTTGGCCAGCTTTGCTGAGGGTGTCGACTTGCCCGGTGCCTATTGCGAGCACGTAGTGATCGCCAAGATACCTTTCGCGGTACCGGATGATCCGGTTGAAGCGGCCTTGGCCGAATGGATCGAGGCGCGTGGGGGCAATCCCTTCATGGAAATCACCGTGCCGGATGCCTCACTCAAGCTAGTCCAGGCGTGCGGTCGTCTGTTACGTACAGAGCAGGATCGCGGCACCATCACCTTACTGGATCGCCGTGTGGTTACCCAGCGCTATGGCAAGGCGATTCTCAATGCGTTACCGCCGTTTCGCCGCGAGATCGAATAACCTTACCGTCGCAAACCAGGCCACAGCTTTGCAATGACGCAAGGCCGTGCCTGCGTCGCCATTCCCGATCATCACTTTTCCAATAACTCGGCCTGGGCTGTTCAAATTCTGTTCAGCATGCTAAAACCAATTGCAAATGTTGGTCTAGCCGCTTGAAAAAGAAGGGAAAACCATGACCAAGTCGGAGTTGATCGAACGGATTGTCACGCAACAAGGGCAGCTCTCGTCGAAAGATGTCGAACTGGCCATCAAGACCATGCTTGAGCAGATGTCACAGGCTCTGGCCACCGGGGATCGAATCGAAATTAGAGGGTTTGGCAGCTTCTCTCTTCATTACCGCGCCCCACGGGTCGGTCGAAACCCAAAGACCGGGCAGTCCGTGAGCCTGGATGGCAAATTCGTGCCGCACTTCAAGCCCGGTAAGGAATTGCGTGATCGGGTGAATGAAGACGAATAACCCGCTACCCCCAGCTAGCCGAGGATCCTTCTCGTGAACATCATCAGACGTATATTGCTGGGTGTTGCCGCCTTGCTGGCTGGCCTCTTTATCGTTATTTTCATCTTGGAAAACCGCCAGCTGGTTGCGCTGACACTGTTCGGACAAAGCACCGCCATGCTGCCCTTGGCCAGTTTTCTTGTGCTGAGCTTCCTCGCTGGTCTGTTAGTCGGGCCACTGCTGAGCAGCATTGGTCTTGCTCGTTTGCGCATGCGCTTGCGGAATACACGGCGGGAGATGTCTGCTTGCCAACGGCAATTGGCTCAGCAATTGAGTCAGGATAAGTGATCAGCGTCTCGCCGCTTTCCAAATCGCCTCGCTTTAGCAGTCCTTCGCTTGCAGCTTCACTACCCTTCCCCTGAATAAATAGATAGTTGGCTTATTGGTTGCATGCGCCAAGAGCTTGGCGTGAAAAGTGTCATTGTTTTGGCAAAAGAATTTTGCTGAAAATAGTTGAACTGCCCAGGCTGGCTTAGAGTCTAAGCGCATCCTTAGTGATCTGCAGGCAAGAGCAGCAGATTCAGATTTTGAATACTGGTTTGTAGCAAGGAGGTAAACCAGTTCGTTGTTTTTGGAGTCCGCAAATAATGCAAAACACGCCTATGCGAGCCACACAGAATAATAATGACGAAATTGACTTGTTGGATTTGTGCCGATCCCTCTGGAGCCAGCGCTGGCTGATCGTTGGGGTTGCGGCGCTGGTCACCCTGATTGCGGCTATTTATGCCTTCACGGCCACCTCTTATTATCGGGTGCAAAGCATCCTGCGTCCCACTGAGATGGGTATGCTCGATGCTTTGAACAGTACGGGTGTGTACGAACTCAAGCCGAGTGATGCCTTGCGCCGGGTTTCGGCAGGCTTGTCCTCTTACGGCGAGCGTTTGGAGTTCTTTCGTGAAAACCCTGATCTGTTTGCTGATCTGGCCCGGGAAGGCCGAAGCCAAGAGCAAGCGTTCGAAGAGTTCAATGCCCAATCTTTCACAATGCTTTATCCGGATCCCAAAAAGGATCAAGGCGAGTACGTTGGCTTGGCGTTGACCTATCCCGAAAATATGGACGGGGTCAGGGTGGTGAACGGCTTTGTTGCGAAGATTCTGGAAAAGGAGCGCAAGCAAGTTTCACAAGATCTCGAGGTCCTGATTGCCAACCGCAAGGCCAATCTGGAACAGAAGATCGAAGCGGCCCGCGTTAGTTATCAGGCCAGCAAAAATGCTCAGATAGCCAGCTTGCTCGAGCAGGCCGCTCTGGAGCGTGCCTTGCTTGAGGATGAGCTGCGTGCGCTGCGTGATGGTCTGAAAATGCGTCGCGAAAACCGAATCAAGGAACTGGATGAAGCCATCCAGATCGCCAAATCCCTGGGGATTCGCACGCCGACTTCGCCTTCGGCGATGTCCAGTTCATCGGCTGGAGGGGGAGTACGTACTGAAATCAATAGCCGTGAAATTCCGTTGTATTTCATGGGAGTTGCTGCTCTTAGTGCTGAACGTGAGGCGTTACAAGCACGAGCCAGTGATGATTTCATAGAGCCGCGCATCAGCGAACTGCAAAAGAAACTGGATATGCTCAAGCATAATCGTCAGGTCGAGGTGCTCAAGCAGCGCGAAAACGAAGATCTTTATCTCGACGAGCTTGCGGTGTGGAGTGAGGAGGCGGCGCGCTTGGATGGCATTAATTTTGACGCCTCAACGTTGCAATTGGCCCGACTGGATCAGCCGGCCCAGCAGCCCTTGAATCGTCTCAAGCCTAAGCGGACATTGATTATGGCGTTAGGGGCAGTGCTTGGGG
Organism: Pseudomonas sp. B392_1p; assembly: GCF_052245235.1. NCBI lineage: Bacteria > Pseudomonadati > Pseudomonadota > Gammaproteobacteria > Pseudomonadales > Pseudomonadaceae > Pseudomonas > Pseudomonas sp. B392_1p. The sequence continues at coordinate 107,842 of NZ_JBQPXM010000009.1, read as the reverse complement.
GAATGCTTGGTGTATTCATTGCCTTGGTCAGGAATCTGACACGGCCTCGTGTAAAATTATGATGTCGGAAACAGGGTGCCAACCCGCATCAACTGGTATTAAGCGCTTCAGGTATAAAAGCTGACGCGCTTAGATCGTCTCTTCCAAAATTAGTTTCTTTCGGTCAGAATTCCGCGCTTCAATGCGCTGCGTGATGTTTGTCACATTTATGCGGCAGTTTTTTGGAGCGTGCCTGGCTGGAAAGGCACTTGGAAGATGGAATTTTGCAGTGACTGATTTAGTTTTGCCCGTAAAAAACTTCCCGCAGAACGATGAAATCGATCTGGTCGAGCTGCTTAGGTCGCTCTGGACGCAAAAGCTGTTAATCGCGCTGATTGCCGGAACTTGTACTTTTCTTGCAGGGATTTATGCCTTTCTGGCAACTCCTGTCTATCAGGTACAAAGTGTTATGCGTCCCGCGCTCATTAAAGATCTGGATGAGCTCAATCGCACCGGTATCTATGAATTAAGCCCTTCAGCAGCCCTCAGTCGCATCGGTGCTGCGCTGGATTCGTATGAAAACCGGCTGGGTTACTTCAAAAGCAATCCTCAGCTGTTCGCGTCGCTGGACCGAGAAGGACAAACCCTTGAGCAGGCCTTTGAGCGTTTTAACGAAACGTCTTTCGCCATGCAGATGCCTGATCCCAAAAAGGCGGATACCCTCAGCCCCTACTTAGGTATTCAGTTGACCTATCCGCACGGCATTGACGGTGTGTCGGTGGTCAATGGTCTGGTAGCTCATACGATTCAGCGCGAACGCGAGCGGCTTGGTCGGGATTTGCAGGCCATAATCCGGAACCGTCTGAAAAACCTTCAACTGAACATCACTTCGGCTCGGGCGAACTATGAAACCAGCAAGGAAGCGCGCATTGTCCAGCTCACCGAAGCCGACAAGCTCAAGCGTGCCGTGCTGCAAGACGAGTTGACTGCACTGCGTCAGCAACTCAAGACCCGTCGCGAAAACCGGATTCAACAGTTGGGCGAGGCTATTCACATTGCCAAGTCGCTGGGCATCAGCAAGCCCACGACGCCATCCGCGTTGGGACAGGATCAGCGAGTGAGCCAAGGCAGCGTGGTGCGCACCGAAGTCAATAATCAGCAGATTCCGCTGTATTTCATGGGTGCCGAGGCATTGGAGGCGGAACGCAAGACGTTGCTGCAGCGCAAATCGGATGACTTTACCGAGCCGCGCATTGCGGAGATCACCAAGGAGTTGCAATTGCTGGAAAGCAATCGGCAAATCGAAGTGCTCAAGCTGCGTGAGAACGAAGACCTGTTCCTTACCGATCTGGCCGCCTGGCATGCGGAAGAGGCGCGTCTGCGCAACCTGCGCATTGATACCAATGCGTTACAACTGGTCACGCTCGATCAGGTCGCAACTGAGCCGCGTCGGCCGATCAAGCCCAAAAAGTTGTTGATTCTGGTGTTGGGCGTGGTGCTGGGCGGAATGCTCGGGGTATTCAGTGCCCTGGTGCGTCATTTGCTCCGGCCAAAGCAACAGCACGCTTATCCGCCCTTGGTCAATACCCCCGGTGCTGGAAGCAATTAATAGGGCGTAAGTCCTGCTCGTACCCGATGAAAAGAAAGGGCGTCATTCAACGATGACGCCCTTTCTTTTTGGCTCCTGCTGGAGCCTGATTGTTCGCACTGCTAACATCCCGCCCTTGATTCATCCTCCGCTTCGAGAGTCGCCATGACCACCGTTCGTACCCGTATCGCGCCGTCGCCTACTGGCGATCCGCACGTCGGCACCGCTTATATTGCGTTGTTCAACCTGTGTTTCGCCCGTCAGCATGGCGGTCAGTTCATCCTGCGCATCGAGGACACCGACCAGTTGCGCTCGACGCGGGAGTCGGAACAGCAGATCTATGATGCGCTGCGCTGGCTCGGTATCGAATGGGACGAAGGCCCAGATGTGGGCGGCCCGCACGGTCCGTATCGTCAGAGCGAACGGGGTGAAATTTATAAGAAGTACGCGGATGAGTTGGTTTCCAAGGGCCATGCTTTCCCGTGCTTCTGCAGTGCTGAGCGCCTCGATCAGGTGCGCGCCGAACAGATGGCCAACAAGGAAACTCCGCGCTACGACGGTCACTGCATGCACATCGCCCCGCAAGACGCGCAGCAGCGCATTGCCGCCGGCGAGCCCCACGTGATCCGCATGAAGATGCCGACCGAAGGCGTATGCAAGGTGCCGGACCTGCTCCGTGGCGAGGTAGAAATTCCGTGGGATCGCATGGACATGCAGGTGCTGATGAAGACCGATGGCCTGCCCACCTACTTTCTGGCCAACGTGGTCGATGACCACCTGATGGGCATCACACATGTGCTGCGTGGCGAGGAGTGGCTGCCCTCGGCGCCGAAGCTGATCCAGCTGTATGAATATTTTGGTTGGGAGCAGCCGCAACTGGTATACATGCCGTTGCTGCGTAATCCGGACAAGAGCAAGCTGTCCAAGCGCAAGAATCCAACTTCGGTGACATTCTACGAACGCATGGGCTTTTTGCCGGAAGCCATGCTCAACTACCTGGGCCGCATGGGCTGGTCGATGCCCGACGAGCGCGAGAAGTTCACGTTGACGGAAATGATCGAGCACTTCGACATCAGTCGTGTTTCCCTCGGTGGACCGATCTTCGATCTGGAAAAACTGTCTTGGCTCAACGGTCAATGGCTGCGTGAACTGCCAGTGGAGCGTTTCGCGGCCGAGGTGCAAAAGTGGGCGCTGAATCCTGAATACCTGATGCAGATCGCCCCGCACGTGCAGGGCCGGGTCGAGACCTTCAGTCAGATTGCTCCGCTGGCCAGCTTCTTCTTCTCGGGCGCGGTGCCGTTGGATGCCAAGCTGTTCGAGCATAAAAAGCTCTCGCCGGATCAGGTCCGGCAAGTGCTGCAGTTGCTGCTTTGGAAGCTGGAAGGCTTGCGCCAGTGGAACAAGGACAACATCACCGCCATCATCCAGACCGTGGCGGCTGCACTCGATCTCAAGCTGCGCGATCTAATGCCGTTGATCTTCCCGGCCATCACCGGGCAGGCGAGTTCGGTGTCGGTACTCGATGCCATGGAAATTCTTGGGCCGGATCTTTCCCGTTTCCGGATGCGCCAAGCCATTGAGTTGCTCGGCGGTGTTTCCAAGAAAGAAACCAAGGAGTGGGAGAAGCTGGCAGCAACGATCGACTGATCGCGTCAACGGCTCAGCGGTTCTTTGCTTCCAGCATGAATCATGTGATGGACTGATTAACAACAAGCCCTCGGCAGCGGTTGCGCCGGGGGCTTTTGCTGTGTGGACGATCAGGGTGTTTTGGCGCCACCTGACGGCGTCGACGGGTTGTCTCTGCCAGGCTCGCTCCCTGAGAATGTGCCAGAAGTGGTCCCCGAAGCATTACCTGATGGGGAACTGAAGGCATTACCCGAGGGAGTGCCAGCAGGAGTAGAGGCAGAGCCTGAAGCAGTACCTGAAGTGGAGCCAGTAGTGGTGCTTGAGCGAGTACCGGAGGAGCCTGAACCGGTTCCCGAGGACAGGCCCTCGCCAGCCTCGCCCGAGTGCCTGTGCGATCTATGTTCCCCACATTCCCCCTTGGCACAGGCCTGACAGAGCGCGCGCTTCATGGCGCACTGCCCAGTCGCGCCGCGGGCAATCGCCATGCCGCCCAAGGCCATTTCGAGCAGCCCGGCGAGCCCTCCTTTGCGAATACCACAACCCAGCAGCATGATACCGCCCACGATTGAAGCCGTACGTTCGAAGCCCTGTACGTTGGGCGTCGGTTGATCAGTTTGGTCATAGTTCATCGGGAGTCTCCAGCGGGTTGGCTACTCTCAGCTGACTGCAGGCGTTAGTGAGCGTTCGAGCTTAACGACAGGCTGCAGCTTTATCCGGAACAGGCGCAATCTCCGCCCCTCGGCTGCCGGAAACTTCATCTTGTCCCGGTCGTCTACCCCTGCGACAGGTTTGCCGAAAGGAATAAGCATGTTCGCTTTGGATTTGCGCGGGATGGGCATCGTTCAGCTGTTCAAATGCGCCGTGAAGGAATTCAGTGAGGATGAAATGCCGACCTATGCGGCAGCTTTGTCGTTTCAGGCGCTGTTCTCGCTGTTTCCGTTCCTGCTGTTTCTGGTGGCGCTGATCAGCTTCTTTGATCTGCAGCCATTCTTCGACTGGCTGCGTGAGCAGGCCGCCCTCCTGCTGCCCGGACAGGCAATGGAGCAGGTCGATAAAGTCATTCTGCAATTCCAGTCGCAGAAGGCCGGGTTGTTTTCCTTCGCCATTCTGATCGCCCTGTGGACGGCTTCGGCCGGGGTGCGTTCGATGATGGTGGCGATGAACCGCGCCTATGACGTACCTGAAGGTCGCCCGATGTGGAAGCTATACCCGCTCTCCACGTTCTATACCTTGGGTATCGCCCTGATGCTGCTCTCGGCGGCCGCGCTGATGGTGGTTGGCCCCACGCTGATGGGGCGGCTGGCGGGGCTGGTGGGCTTCGAGGACTACCTGGTAATCCTCTGGGCCTGGTTGCGCTGGCCGGTGGCGATCCTGTTGCTGATTGTGGCGGTGGCGGTGATCTATTACGTCACGCCGGATGTGAAGCAGGAGTTTCGGTTCATAACCCCGGGGTCGCTGGTCGCGGTGCTGGTGTGGATCGCCGCCTCGCTGGGCTTCGGTGTCTATGTGCAGAATTTCGCCGATTACAGCGCGACCTACGGCAGCATCGGCGCGATCATCGTGATGCTGATGTACTTCTACATTTCAGCCGCCGTGCTGTTGTTCGGCGCCGAGCTCAATGCGGTGATCGAACACCAAGACCCGCAAGGCAAGGACCCTGGAGAGAAGGTGGCCTAGCCGCGTCCTCAGCGTTTGGCAGCGGTGGCCAAGCGCCGAGGTGTGAAACTCGATATGCCCTGGAAGGCTGGCTTTTCAGCCCTCAACGCCCAGCACCTTGAACAGGAAGGCATATTCCAGCGCAACATCGCGCAAGGCCTGGTAGCGGCCGCTCATGCCGCCGTGGCCAGCGCCCATGTCGGTCTTGAGCAGCAGCGGATTGTTGTCGGTTTTGGTGGCGCGCAGCTTGGCCACCCATTTGGCGGCCTCCCAATACTGCACGCGACTGTCGTGGTAGCCGGCGACGGCCAGCAGCGCCGGGTAATCCTGGGCACGCACGTTCTCATACGGGGCATACGCCTTGATTCGCGCATAGGACTCGGGCTCGTTGGGATTGCCCCATTCGTCGTATTCGGTGACCGTCAATGGCAGGTCAGGGTTGAGCATGGTGTTCAGTACATCGACGAAAGGCACCTCGGCAATGGCCGCCGCGAACAGTTCCGGGCGTTGATTGAGCACCGCGCCCATCAACAGACCACCCGCGCTGCCGCCACTGATCGCCAGACGGGACGGCGAGGTATAGCCGTCGAGAATCAACTGCTCGGCGGCGGCAATGAAGTCGCCAAAGGTGTTGGCCTTGTGTGCCAGTTTGCCGGACCGATACCAGGCTTCGCCCAGCTCGCCGCCACCGCGCACATGGGCGATGGCGAAAACAAAGCCGCGCTCAAGCAGCGACAGGCGGGCATGGGAGAACCAGGGGTCCAGGCTCTCGCCATAGGCGCCGTAACCATACAAATAGAGCAGTGCGGGTTGACCGGCCGCTAGTACCTCGCGGCGCGCTACCAGGCTGATGGGGATGCGCGTGCCGTCCGCGGCCGTGGCCCACACGCGGCGACTTTCATAGGCATCGGCATCGAACGGGCCTTCCACCGGGGTTTCTTTGAGGACCTGCTGCCGGCCGCTGAGCAGTTCCAGTTGACGCACTTGAGCGGGTCGGTTGAGCGCCTCGTAGCGCAGGCGGATTACCGGACTGGCGAACTCCAGCGTGTCCTGCACGTGCAGGCTGTAGGCAGCATCTGGCAATTCCACGCGATACGGGGTGGCATCCCGGGGATGCACCTGCAGAATCGGCAGACCGCCTTCGCGCAGGCTCAGCACGTAGCCGTCGGCGTTGAGGTCGATGCCTTCAAGCATGCACTGGGGATCGTGAGCGCGCAGCTCCTGCCAGTGCGCGCGGCTGGGGGCGTCTTGCGCCGCGCGGTACAGGGCGAAGTTGATGCCGGTCTGGTTGCTGCGAATCAGCCAGTTCCATTGTCCGTCAAGCAAGCCGTGGTCGACATCGTATTCATGGTCTTCTTCGCGGGGTGCCATGCAGACGAACGCATCATGCGGCTGGCTGGCGTCGAGCACCCAGACTTCGCTGGTGGTCTTGCTGGCGCTGGCCAGGATCAGCTGCCGCTCGGAGCTTGAACGATAGCAATGCACGAAGAAGCGCCCGTCCGGCTCGTTGAACACCAGCTGTGGTTCGCTTTCATCCAGGCGGTAACGGTACAGCTTGTGGGGGCGATGGGTTTCGTCCAGCTCACCGAAGAACAGCGTCTGGCTGTCGTTGGCCCAGGTCATGCTGCCGTCGCAGTCATCGAAGGGCAGTTCGCGCACTGCACCGCTGGTGAGATCCTTGACGAACAGACGATAGATCTCGTCGCCGCTGGTATCCAGGCTGTAACCCAGCAGGCGGTGATCGGGGCTGATAGTGAACGCGCCGAGGGACAAAAAACCACCCGCAGCCAGTGCATTGGGATCGAGCAGCAACTGTTCGTTCTGAACATCAATCGTCAGAGAATTGTCGGTGGGGCGCGGACAGCGATAGTGACGGGCGTATTCGTCGCCGGCCGTGGTGCGCTGGTAATACAGCCAGGGACCCCAGGGCGCCGGCAATGACAGGTCAGTCTCGCGGATACGCCCCTTGATCTCCTCGAACAAGGCTTCGCGCAGCGTGGCCTGTTCGGCCAGGCACGCCTCGGTGTAGGCGTTTTCAGCGTTTAGGTACGCGAGCACGTCCTCGCTGTCGCGGTGCTCCAGCCACTGGTAGGGGTCGCTGCTGGTAGCGTCGATGCGGGCGATGGGGGCTTGGCTCATGCGCGAAATCTCGTGTGGCGAATGGCCGCGCCAACGGGAAGCCGGGGCGCGGAAAAGTCGTTATCATAAGCGCCCCCATTCCCCGGGCCAAAGATCAATGTTTGAGAACGACTACCTGCTCGCGTGGGCAATCTATGCGATTGCCGCACTGGGTTTACTGCTGGTGTGGGTACGGATGACGCGCTGGATGTGGCGTTGGCTGCGCGAGCCGTTGTGGTTGGCGGTGGCGATTTTGCTGTTCACGCCGACTCTGGTCGATCCGGCGCGGGAGATGCTGGCGCCGGCGGTTGCCATCGCTGCCCTGGATCTATTGTTCAAGGTCGGTGACAGTGTTTGGCGAGCAGTGGCGGACGTGTCCATGTATGGACTGATCGCATTTGTCGTGTACGTGGTTTTTGTCGCCCTGCGCTGGTTGCTGAAGCGCTGGTGGCAAAAGCGCCAGGCTTCGGCTGCGCCTACCGAGCGTCCGACTGATTCCCCAGCGGCGGAGCCCACCCTGCGCGAAATACTCGAACAAGAGCGGCTGCGGCCGGCGCGGATCGAGCCACGCCTGTAAGGGCTGAGCGAGAGAGGGAAATGTCTGTGTGTGAATTGCTCGGCATGAGTGCGAATGTGCCCACCGATATCGTGTTCAGCTTCACCGGGTTGATGCAGCGTGGCGGGCGAACCGGGCCGCATCGCGATGGGTGGGGTATCGGCTTTTATGAAGGGCGCGGGCTGCGTCTGTTCCAGGACCCGGCCGCCAGCATTGATTCTGAGGTGGCGCGCCTGGTGCAGCGCTATCCGATCAAGAGCGAGGTGGTGATCGGCCATATTCGCCAGGCCAATGTTGGCCAGGTCTGCCTGGCCAATACGCACCCGTTTTCCCGTGAGCTGTGGGGGCGCAACTGGTGCTTCGCCCACAACGGACAATTGGTGGACTTCACGCCCGAGCCCGGCCTGTATTCGCCGGTCGGCGATACCGACAGCGAAGCCGCATTCTGCGATCTGCTCAACCGCGTGCGCCGTGCGTTTCCCGAGCCGGTCGCCGTGCAGATGCTGCTGCCGGTGCTAGTCAGCGTCTGCGCCGAGTATCGTGACAGGGGCGTGTTCAACTGCTTGCTCAGCGATGGCGACTGGTTGTTCAGTTTCTGCTCAACCAAGCTGGTGGAAATCACTCGCCGCGCGCCCTTCGGCCCGGCGCGGCTCAAGGACGCTGATCTGACCGTGGACTTCCAGGCGGAAACCACGCCGGACGATGTGGTGACCGTGCTGGCCACCGACGCCCTGACGGATAATGAAAAATGGATTCAGCACCAGCCCGGTGACTGGACATTGTGGCGCCGTGGCGAACGCATCGCCGACGGCAAGGCATAGAGGCCCTGCATGCTGCGAAGTTACCTGCGTTTACTGCTGTTTGCCTTTGGCTTGCTGGCGGGGGTGCAGGTACCGGCCTTTATTGATGCCTATGCCCAGCGGGTCGACGCGCACCGCCTGGAGTCCGCCGAAAGTCTTTCAGGCTTCAGCGACACTGCGCGGCGCTTCTTCGTCAGCGATCTCGACAAGCTGGTCGCCCATTACCGCAACAGCGACGATCCGGTGATGCGCAGTGATGCCGCCAGTGTCAGTTACCTCGTCGGGCGCGCCGCCTTGCTGGAGCGCGAATGGCAGGCCATGCAAGGCAGTTGGTATGCGCGCGCCTGGCATGTCGTCAGCGCTGCCGACCCGAAGCTGCGGGCCGAGACCTTGGCTGCATTCCGTTACCAGATCATGCTCGACCCAGCGGCCATCGCCTGGGGGTTGTCCTGCGCCTTGCTGCTGGCCCTGGTGGTGGAAAGCATGCTGCTCATGCTCGGTTCGTTGCTCATGAGCAGGCGCCGGAGAGGGGTGTATCGCTGAGTTATCAGCGTCTTGCTGAGTAGCACCCGCTCGGCAGTCTAGACCTCTTGGGGCAGATTCTTATCCCGGCTGCGTATCCGGGATTTCCAGCGTGGCGACAAAGCCGCCGTCGGAGTGATTGGACAGGTGTAATGTGCCGCCATGCCGTTCAGCGGTGCGGCGGGCGATGGCCAAGCCCAGGCCGTAGCCTGCTGCGGTTTGTCCGGGGGCTCGGTAGAACGGCTCACCCAGCTGGGCCAGATGCTCAGGCGATACACCGGGACCATGGTCACGCACACTCACCAGCACGCGTTGCTCGCGGCGCTCGGCGGTGATCTCGATAGGCTGGTCTGATGGATTGAAGCGCAGGGCATTGCGCAGCAAATTATCCAGGGCACGCTCGAGCAGGTCTGGCCAGCTCTGCAGGCGTAGAGTGCCGGGCACTTCTATACGCACCTCCTGCTCCGGGGCTGCGAGACGCGCATCTTCACGCAGCTTGCTCAGTAGCGCACTCAGGTCGATAGGGTGGGTGGCGCCGGGTTCGGCATCGAGGCGGGCCAGGGCCAGAATTTCACTGATCAGCGCCTCCAGGCGGTCACATTCCTGGGTCAGGCGTGGCCAGAGTTTTTCCCGTTCAGAGGGAGTGGCACGTTCGGACAGGGCGATGGCAATACGCAAACGCGCCAAGGGAGAGCGCAGCTCGTGGGAAACGTCGCGCAGTAACTGGCGCTGGCTGCCGATCAGACCTTGCAGACGCTCGCCCATGCGGTTGAAGTCGCGTGCCAATACGCCAAATTCATCATGCCGGCCCGCCAGCTGCGCCAGGCTGTTCTGCTGATACGCTGTCTGACCGAGGTCGTGCACGGCGCCGCGCAGACGGTTGAGCGGACGGGTGATCGACAGGGTGAGCAGCACGCTGAACAAGGTCAGTACCACCAGCGCAATGCTCAGCGCGCTCAATGGCCCGAACAGGCTCTCGCGGTGCCAGGCTGCCACTTCCGTGCGCGGAATGCGGTAAAGGAACAGGAAGGTTTCACCACTGATGGGGCTGATGTATTCGCTAGTCAGGCGCCGCCACGGCAGGTGACGTTCGCGTTTGCTGTGGCGCTCCTCGAGCGCGGCGGCGCGACGCGGAAAGGTCCCTTCAATCAGGGGCTCGCCGTTCTCGCCGAATACCTGAACATCGATGCGCTGTTGCTGGCGCAACTCTTCAAGATAACGCTGGGCGGCGTCAGGCCCACGGGTTTCGTAGTGTCGGGTCCAGTCTGCTGCAAGGTTTTTGATCACCGGATGCTGGCTGAGCACCCAGGCATCCCGATCCAGCGTGCGGCTGAGCAACAGGGACAGCCCCGCGACCAGGGCAATGGCCAGCCAGAAGCTGGCAAATACACGCCAGAACAGTGAGCGCACGTTAACTTCTCCTCAAACGGCAACACCCGCCAGGCGGAACCGGGCGGGTGCGGATGATTACGTTTGGATGACGATTATTGGGCCTTTTGATCCTTGGCGTCCTTCCAGGCCTTGAATTCGGCGCGCTCGGCGCGGCGCTCTGCCATTTTCTTCTGCCGCTCTTCGAAGCGCTTGATCTGCTCGGGCGTCAGGACGGCGCGGATATCTTTTTGGCTCTTGTCTTGGTTAGCCTTGAGGTCCTTCTGCATGGCCTGCTTCTCGGCGGCCGGCAGCTTGTCCAGGTAGCGCTGATGGATGTCATGGCGCTGCTTCATTTGCTCGCCCATAACCTTGCCGATCTCGCGGCGCTGATCCTTGCTCAGGTCCAGGTCATGAAAGGCTTTTGCGCCATGGTGACGGTGGTGCTGGCTGTGTTTCGGACCCTGTTGCGGTTCCTCGTTGGGCATGGCCAGGGCCATGGTGGGCAGAACGGCGGCGATCAGCAGGGCGGTCAAAGTCTTGCGCATGATAACTTCCTCGTTTCGATTCCCGGCGTGTTCCGGATGTGGCCAGTTTAGGGAGATCAAGGTCAGGCGCGGTCAGGCGAGGGTAAAGGCAGCGTAAAGGATGCGAAGCAGACAGGGCACACTTGCAAAAGCCGACCTGAGTCGCGGGCCGGTTCAGCCGCGGCTGTAGTAATAGCCTCGGCTGCGCAGCGCCAGGATACGTGGACTGCCGTCCGGGTGTGGGCCCAACTTCTTGCGCAGGTTACTCACGTGCATGTCCAGGCTGCGGTCATACAGGGTCAGTTTGCGGCCCAGCGCCAGTTGCGCCAGCTCCTGCTTGTCCACCGGCTCGCCGGGCTGCTTGAGCAGCGCTTCGAGCAGGCGACCTTCGGAAACGGTCAGACTGACTTCGCGATCACCCAGCGTAACCACGCCCCGGGCTGGGCTGAAGCACAGGTCGTCCAGTTCGAGTTGACTGGTGATGGCGGGCGCGACGGTGCGGCGCAGCACTGCGCGCAGACGGGCGGTAAGTTCGCGCGGGTCGCAAGGTTTGGCCAGGTAGTCGTCGGCGCCCAGCTCCAGGCCGAGGATGCGATCCAGCGGTTCGCCACGGGCAGAGAGCATCACCACCGGAAGGTCGGGATGATTGACGCGCAATTGCTTGAGCAGCTCCAGGCCGCTGCCGTCGGGCAGCATCACATCCAGCACCACCGCGGCCGGATGACGTTGAGCCAGGGCGACGCGGGCGGTTTGCCCGTCATGGCAGGCATGGACATCGAAACCTTCCTGGCGCAGCCAGGTAGCCAGCAGGTCGCAGAGTTCCTGATCGTCGTCGATCAGCAGCAGTTCGCTCATTGCAGGCTATCCAGTGGCTGTCCAGAAAAGTACGGCGGAAGACGGGCGGTTACGGTAATACCTTATTGAACGGCTTCACTTCCGCACCGGCATAGACGCCAGCCTCGACATAGGGATCGGCAGCGGCCCAGCTTTGGGCAGCGCTGAGCGATTCGAACTCGGCAACCACCAGGCTGCCGGTGAAGCCGGCGTCACCGGGCGTGCTGCTGTCGATGGCCGGGTGCGGGCCGGCCAGTACCAGGCGGCCTTCGTCCTTGAGCTGTTGCAGACGGGCCAGATGCGCAGGGCGTGCGGCCAGGCGCTGTTGCAGGGTGCCGGGTACATCGGTGGCGATAATGGCGTAGAGCATATTCAGTCCTTGTTGTTTTCGGGAGCACTATCATGCATGTGGCGTGCGAGGAACACACCTTGGGCGATCAGAAACAGCAGCGTCATGCCCAGGCTGCCGAACACTTTGAAGTCCACCCAGAACTCGTGGAAGGTAAACGCGACAAACAGGTTGGCGGCGCCGCAAAACAGGAAGAACATCACCCAGGCGATGTTCAGGCGCGTCCACAGGGGCTGGGGCAAGCTGATGGCGTGGCCCATGATGCGCTGGATCAGCGGTTGCTTGCCGATGAAGTGACTGCCGGCAAAGGCGGCGGCGAACAGCCAGTTGACCACTGGCGCTTTCCACTTGAGGAAGGTTTCGCTGTGGAAGGCGATGGTCATGCCGCCAAACACCAGGCAGGCCAGCAACGTCAGCCATTGCCCTTTTTCCAGCTTGCGCTGTACGAGCAGAATTAAACCGTAGACGACCACCGAGCTGGCGATCAGGACGCCGGTGGCGCTGAAGATACCGCCCAGTTCGAAGCTCTGGCCGGCGAACTCGACGGTGCGCGGGTCGAGCTTGTAGACGATGAAGAAGAGGATCAGTGGAATGAAATCGATGAGTTGTTTCACGTCGGCAGCCAAGGGCGGGTCGGGCCGGCATAATAGCAAACATGAATGAATGCGAAAGCGGCACCCTGAAAGTCGATCTGCACTGCCACAGCACCGCCTCTGACGGCGTGTTGCCTCCGGTAGAGGTCGTGGCGCGCGCCCATGAGCGCGGCGTGCATATGCTGGCCCTGACCGACCACGACACCCTCGAAGGCCTTGATGAGGCACGCCAGGCCGCCCAACAGCTGGGCATGCAGCTGATCAACGGCGTTGAGCTGTCCTGCACCTGGGGCGGGGCGACCATCCATATTCTCGGCTATGGCTTTGACCTGGATGCACCGGCCCTGTGCCAGGCCATCACCGATTTGCACCACGGCCGCTGGGCCCGCGCCGAGGAAATTGCCCGGCGCTTGACCATCAAAGGCATGCCCGGTGCGCTGGAAGGCGCTCGGGCGGTGCAACAGGAACTGGGCGACAGCGGCAACGCGCCGGCCCGTCCGCATTTTGCGGAATTTCTGGTGCGCGCCGGGCATGCCCGCGACCGAGCCGAGGCGTTTCGCAAGTGGCTGGGCAGCGGTAAGCTGGGCGACGTCAAACAGCATTGGCCGAGCCTCGAAGATGCGGTCGGCAGCTTGCGCGCCGCCAACGCCTGGGTCAGCCTGGCGCATCCGTACCAATACGATTTCACGCGTAGCAAGCGCCGCCGCCTGGTCATGGACTTTATAGCCGCGGGTGGACATGCGCTGGAAGTGGTCAACGGCATGCAGCCGGCAGAGCAGGTAGGAACCCTGTCGATCCTGGTACGTGAGTTCGGCCTGCTGGCCAGTGTGGGGAGCGATTTTCATGCGCCCGGCCAATGGGCCGAGCTGGGCCTGTACCGGCCGCTTCCGGATGACCTGCCACCTCTGTGGGCACGTTTTGCCAATGACCAGTCCCTTATTACTGCCCTCTGAACAGGGAGGTGTCATGAGTCAGTTCTTCCAGGTTCACCCGGAAAATCCCCAGCTGCGCCTGATCAAACAGGCCGTGGGCATCCTGCGCGATGGCGGGGTGATCGTTTACCCCACCGATTCGGCCTACGCGGTGGGCTGTCTGCTCGGCGATAAAAGCGCGGTGGAGCGTATCCGCCGCCTGCGTCAGCTGGACGACAAGCATAACTTCACCCTGCTGTGCTGCGACCTGTCACAGCTGGGCGTGTTCGCCAAGGTCAATACCGGAGCGTTCCGCCTGCTCAAGGCACATACGCCCGGGCCGTATACCTTCATTCTCAATGCCACCCGCGAAGTGCCACGCATGTTGCTGCACCCCAAGCGCCGCACCATCGGCTTGCGGGTGCCCAGCCATCCGATTGCCCAGGCCTTGCTGGAGGAGCTCGGCGAACCGTTGATGAGTGCCAGTCTGATCATGCCGGGGGAGCAGCTGCCGCTGAGCGACCCCTATGAAATGCGCCAGATTCTGGAGCACCAGGTTGACCTGATCATTGACGGTGGCTTCGGTGGCCAGGAAGCTTCCACGGTGGTCAGTCTGGTGGATGACCGGCCGCAGGTACTGCGCACGGGCTGTGGCGATCCGGCTCCCTTCCAGGACCGCGATTGATTCGTCTGGCGTTCATCTCCCCATAGCGAGCACTTCATGCAGGATGTTTCCACCGTTGCCGAGCCTGTCGTCCAGGTGTTGCCCGCCGAGCCCGAGCAACTGCGTCTGGCGCTGGTCTATGGCGAGGCCGTCACCGAGCTGCCTCAGGACCTGTATATCCCCCCGGATGCCCTGGAGGTGTTTCTCGAAGCCTTCGAAGGCCCTCTCGACCTGTTGCTCTACCTGATCCGCAAACAGAACGTGGACATCCTTGACATCCCGGTGGCGCAGATTACCCACCAGTACATGGGCTATGTCGAGCTGATGAAAAGCGTGCGCCTGGAGCTGGCTGCCGAATACTTGGTCATGGCCGCCATGCTGGCCGAGATCAAGTCGCGCATGCTGCTGCCGCGCAGTGGCGAAAGCGAGGAAGAGGAAGACGACCCGCGCGCCGAGCTGATCCGCCGTCTGCAGGAATACGAGATATTCAAGTCCGCTGCCGAAGACCTCGAAGAGTTGCCCCGCGTCGGCCGCGAGGTGCATGTGCCGCAGCTGGAGGCGCCCGAGGCGCGGGCGCGCAAACTTCTTCCCGACGTCGCTCTGGAGGAAGTGCTGCTGGCCATGGCCGAGGTGATGCGCCGTGCCGACATGTTCGAAAGTCACCAGGTGACCCGCGAGGCGTTATCTACCCGCGAGCGCATGAGCGAGGTCCTGGAACGTCTGAAGGGCGGCGCCTTCGTACCCTTCGCCAGCTTGTTTCGCATCGAGGAGGGCCGCCTCGGTGTGGTGGTGACCTTTATGGCGGTGCTCGAGCTGATCAAGGAGTCGCTGGCCGAGCTGGTGCAAAATGAACCCTTCGCCCCCATCCATGTTCGTGCGCGAGTTGAGTAGTCGATGAATCTTTCCGACCCCAAGGATCTCGCTGTCCTGCTGGAAGGCCTGTTGCTGGCGGCGGGCAAGCCGTTGTCGCTGGATCAGTTGAGTGAGCTGTTCGAGGAGACCGAGCGGCCGGAGCCCGGCCTGCTGCGCAGCGCCCTGGCGATACTGGGGCAGTCCTGTGCCGGGCGCGCCTTCGAGCTCAAGGAAGTCGCCAGCGGTTATCGCCTGCAAGTACGCACCCGCCTCGCGCCCTGGGTGGGTCGACTGTGGGAGGAGCGTCCGCAGCGCTATTCGCGCGCCATGCTGGAAACCCTGGCGCTGATCGCTTACCGCCAGCCCATCACCCGGGGCGAAATCGAGGATATTCGCGGCGTGCAGGTCAACAGCCAGATCGTCAAGACGTTGATCGAGCGGGAGTGGATTCGCGTGGTCGGCCACCGTGAGGTGCCGGGTCGCCCGGCCATGTTGGCGACCACCAAGGCGTTTCTCGACCACTTCAACTTGAAAAGCCTCGACGAATTGCCATCGTTGGCCGAGCTACGGGAAATGGAGCCGGAGGTGCGCCCGGTGCAAGATGATGATGTGCCCGTGCCCCCCGGCCTGCAGGCCCGCGCCGACGCCGCGCTCGGTGAGGATGCGGAGGCCGAGCCGGCCCGTGAAACCAGCTTTCGCAGCCTGCTCGCTGAACTGGATACCATGGAGCACGGCCTCAAGATCGATTTTGACGACCTGCTGCTGGACGAGCTGGATGATCTGGACAAGGGTCTGCCAGACGATGAACTTGACCCGTTCGACGATGAGGAAACGCAGCTGGAGCGTGAGTAACGACCGAGGCCCTGCTGGAACTGCAGTCTCAGTAGAAATCGCCAAGCGACGCCATATGCCCAATCGCCAGCGAATCTGCGGTAGTCTCGACTGAGTATCATCACAGGAGTCGACGATGCACCCCCGGGTTCTAGAAGTCACCGCACGGCTGATTGAACGCAGCCGGCCGACCCGCACGCGCTATCTGGAACAGATGCGTGCGGCGGCCAGTCAGGGGCCGCGCCGCGAGACGCTGCCTTGCGCCAATCTGGCCCATGGCATGGCCGGATGTTCAGCGACTGATAAGCAGCGCCTGCGGCTGCCTGGCGAAGTTAATGTGGCCATCATCTCGGCGTACAACGACATTCTTTCCGCTCATCAGCCGTACCAGCGATTCCCGGACCTCATCAAAGCCGCCCTGGCCGATATCGGCTCGGTGGGGCAGTTTGCCGGCGGCGTGCCGGCCATGTGCGACGGCGTCACTCAGGGCGAGGCCGGCATGGAGTTGAGCCTGGCCAGTCGCGAGGTAATCGCGATGGCCACCGCCGTGGCGTTGTCCCACAACCTGTTCGATGCCGCGCTGTGCCTGGGTATCTGCGACAAGATCGTGCCCGGCCTGCTGCTTGGCGCGCTGCGCTTTGGCCACCTGCCAGTGCTGTTCGTGCCCGGTGGGCCCATGGCCTCGGGCATTTCCAATCAGCAAAAAGCCTCGGTGCGGCAACTGTATGCCGAAGGCAAGGTCAGCCGTGAGCAGTTGCTGGAATCGGAGATGGCCTCCTACCACAGCCCTGGCACCTGCACCTTCTATGGCACCGCCAACACCAACCAGGTGATGCTGGAAATCATGGGGCTGCAACTACCCGGCTCTTCATTCGTCAATCCGGACACGCCGCTGCGCGATGCGCTGACCGCGGAAGCTGCGCACCAAGCGGTGCGCCTGACACGACACGGCGGTGACTATTTGCCGTTGTGCGACGTGCTCAATGAGAAGGCCATCATCAATGCTGTCGTGGCGCTGCACGTGACCGGAGGATCGACTAACCACAGCCTGCACCTGCCGGCCATTGCCCGGGCCGCCGGAATCCAGCTCGATTGGCAAGACATGGCCGACCTGTCCGCCGTGGTGCCCAGCCTGACGCGGATTTATCCCAACGGCAGCGCCGACGTGAATCATTTCCACGCGGCGGGAGGTACGTCTTTCCTGATGCGCACCCTGCTGGATGCCGGGTTGCTGCATGAAGACGTCAACACTGTGCTGGGTCATGGTCTCAGCCGCTATGTGCAGGAACCCTACCTGGCCGGTAAGCGTCTGGCCTGGCGGGCCGGCAGCGAGCGGAGTCTCGACGAAGCCATTTTGCGTCCGGTCGAGCGGCCCTTTGCCACCGAAGGGGGGCTGCGTCTGTTGCAGGGCAATCTGGGTCGCGGCGTGATGAAGGTCTCCGCCGTGGCGCCCGAGCAGCGCATGGTCGAAGCGCCAGCGCGGGTATTCGACGATCAGGCCGAACTGGCCGCTGCCTTCCAGTCCGGCGAATTGAATCGCGATGTGGTCGTGGTGGTGCGCTTTCAGGGTCCGAAAGCCAACGGGATGCCGGAGTTGCACAAGCTGACGCCGTATCTGGGCGTGTTGCAGGATCGCGGCTACCGCGTGGCCCTGGTCACCGACGGGCGTATGTCCGGTGCTTCCGGCAAAGTGCCGGCAGCCATTCATCTGTATCCGGAAGCCTGTGAGGGTGGACCGCTGGCGCGGCTGCGCGACGGCGATATGATCCGCGTCGATGGCAACAACGGGCGTGTCGAGGTGTTGATCAGTGACGCCGAATGGCAGGCGCGGGTGCCAGCGCCCGCACCCCAGGGGCTGAGTATCGGCAGCGGACGTGAGCTGTTTGCCTTCATGCGGGCTGCATTCAGCTGCGCGGAGCAGGGCGCCAGCGTGTTCAGTGCCGAGCTGGAACAGCTGCGCTAACCGGGCCTATAAAATAGGTTGCGTGCTAATGTGAACGCGCGGCTGGGCCTGGGATGGAATGCAGGTGAAGTCTACGCGGTTGCTGATCCCTTTCAGTCAGACAGGAGTTGCCGTGATCTATCAGTTGGATCTGCCGGTCGATGTGCCGGCGCACAGTCATAGCGATGCGCAGCGGTGCGCGCAAAGCCTGGCCGGCGTGGTGGCCGATGCGTTGCGCGAAGCCATTGATACCCAAGGGTATGCGAGCCTGGTCGTGTCCGGTGGCCGCAGCCCGTTGAGCTTCTTTGCCAGCCTTGCTGCCCAGCCGCTGAACTGGTCGCGTGTCGTAGTCAGCTTGGTGGACGAGCGCTGGGTGGCCCCGGGCGATGCCGCCAGCAATGAAACGCTGGTGCGCGATCACCTGCTACAAGGCCCCGCTGCGGCGGCGCGCTTCATCGGCATGTACCACCCTGGCGCCACGCTTGAGGAGGCTGCAGAGCAAGCCGATGCCGCGCTTGCCGAACTGCCGCTGCCCATCGACGTTTTGGTCTTGGGGATGGGTGAGGACGGCCATACCGCTTCGCTGTTTCCGGGCAGTCCGTTGCTGGCCGCTGCGCTCAGTCCTGATTGTCCACGCCGGTGCCTGCCTATGCAGGCGCCGGACGAGCCGCGCCAACGCCTGACCTTGACCTTGCCGCTCTTGAAGGCGGCGCGCCTGCAATTACTGGTGATTGCCGGCCAAGCCAAGGTCGATACCTTGCGCCGCGCGCTGGCAGGAGGTGATCCGCTGGAGATGCCAATCCGCGCCTTCTTGCACTACCCGCTGGAGATTCACTGGAACCCCTGAATTTGGAACGTTGTAGCGGGTAGCCCCAGCCGGCACTACCTTGCGGAAAACCTGCAACAGCCCGCTACGCTTGCGCGCAGGAAGCGCGTATGATGCGCGCCCTTTCACTCGGAACCGCCACACCGGGAGGTGCTCAGATGACCGAACACGAAAACACCCCAGAACACATCGTCCACGGCGAAAAACTGCAGAAAGTCCTTGCCCGCATGGGCTTGGCCTCGCGCCGTGATATCGAAAGCTGGATCAGCGCCGGCCGCGTCAAGGTCAATGGCAAGGTGGCCGCCCTCGGCCAGCGGGTCGACCTGCACGATGCCATTGCCATCGACGAGCGCTTGATCAAGCGCGAAGAAGCGAGCGAAGCGGTACGCCGCGTGCTGATTTACAACAAGCCGGACGGCGAAGTCTGCACCCGCGACGATCCGGAAAGGCGCCCGACCGTGTTCGATCGTCTGCCGCGTCTGCAGAACGGCCGCTGGATCAACATTGGCCGTCTGGACATCAACACCACGGGTCTGTTGATGTTCACCACCGATGGCGAACTGGCCAACCGGTTGATGCACCCCTCCTACGAGATGGACCGCGAGTACGCGGTGCGCGTGCGCGGTGACGTCACCGAAGAAATCATCGAAAACCTGAAAAATGGCGTGATGCTGGAAGACGGCCCGGCCAAGTTCACCGACATCCAGGAAGCGCCAGGCGGCGAAGGCTTCAACCACTGGTACCACGTGGTGGTGATGGAAGGCCGTAACCGCGAAGTCCGCCGTTTGTGGGAATCCCAGGGTCTGGTGGTCAGCCGCTTGAAGCGCGTGCGTTTCGGGCCGGTGTTCCTCAATTCCGATATCACCATGGGCCGCTGGCGTGAATTGACCCAGGCGGAGGTGGATATCCTCAGCGATGAGGTGGGCCTGAAGCCGGTCGCCATGCCGGAAATGAAAGGCAAGGCGCGCGAAAAGCTTGAGCGACAGCAGAAACGATCGGCCAGGCCGCTGAGCCCCAGCGAGCGTCCTGCCCGTGGCCCGCGCCCGGCGCGTGACGACGAGCGCGCTGCGCCGCGCGGCAAGGCGGAGGCTGAGCGTCCTGCGCGTGGCCCTCGTCCAGCCCGTGACGATGAGCGTACTGCACCGCGTGGCAAGCCGGCAGGTGAGCGTTCCGCTCGGGATGGCGAGCGCAGCGCACCGCGTGGCAAAACCCAGGATCGTCCGGCCCGTCCGGGCGGAACGTCGCTGGCTGAGCGTCCGAGTGATGTAAAGCGCAAGCCGCGCCCGCAAAACGAGCGCCCGGCTGGTGCTCAAGACGCCCCGCGCAAGCCGCGTCCCAAGGCCGAACGTCCTGCTCTCGAGCTGGCCGAGCGTCCCAGCAAGCCGCGCACCAGCGCTCCGGCCAAGCGTCGCAACCAGCCGACGGCCGAAGGTCAGCGTCCCGGCTTCGGTCGCAAGCGCTAAGTCGTCCGCATCAACAAAAAACCCGCCATAGTTGGCGGGTTTTTTGTTGGCGGCTGGATCAGGGAGCGAAGCCTTCGTCGCCCCCTTTGTCCTTACTGCGCATCGAACGCCTGGCCGTTGACGCCCTGGCTGTCCGGGCCCATCAGGTACAAGTAGACCGGCATGATGTCCTCGGGCGTCGGGCGGGTTTGTGGGTCTTCGCCCGGGAAGGCCTTGGCGCGCATGTCGGTGCGGGTGCCGCCCGGATTGACGCTGTTGGCACGAATGGCGGCCACGCCGTCAACTTCGTCCGCCAGCACCTGCATCAGCCCTTCGGTGGCGAATTTGGACACCGCGTAGGCACCCCAGTAGGCGCGACCCTTGCGGCCGACACTGCTGGAGGTGAACACCACCGAGGCGTCCTCGGACAGCTTGAGCAGCGGCAGCAACGTGCTGGTGAGCATGAACATGGCGTTTACGTTGACCTGCATGACGCGCATGAAATTATCGCCGGACAGTTGCTCCAGCGGAGTGAGCGGGCCGAGGATCGAGGCGTTGTGCAGCAGGCCGTCGAGGCGGCCGAATTCGGCCTCAATCATCGCCGCCAGCTCGTCGTACTGATGCGGCAGGGCGGTTTCCAGGTTGAACGGAATGACGGCGCCTGACGGGTACCCAGCGGCTTCGATTTCGTCGTAGACGCGGTTGAGGTTTTCTTCGGTCTTGCCCAGCAGTAGCACAGTGGCGCCATGGGCAGCGAAAGTCTTGGCGGCGGTGGCGCCGATGCCGCGCCCTGCGCCGGTGACCAGAATCACCCGGCCCTGGAGCAGGTCGGGGCGGGCGGAATAATCGAACATGGGAGGCTCCTTCGGAGAGCAGCAAGCCACAGGCGGCAAGCGTCAAGTTGGGTTACGGAGTTCGGCCAGACATCATTCACTAGCTTGCAGCTTGCAGCTGCGTTAGCAGCCGCACAGCGCCCGGTCGAGCACGGCGCGCAGTTCCAGCGGATGGTCGACCACCACGTCGGCGCCCCAGTTGCCCGGGTTGTCCTCGGGATGGATATAGCCATAGCGAACGGCGGCGGTGCGCATGCCTGCAGCGTGACCAGCTTCGATATCGCGGCGGTCATCGCCCACGAACAGCACGCTGGAGGGCTCGATGTCGAGCTGGTTGCAGGCCAGGAAAAGCATTTCCGGGTCGGGCTTGCTGTGCGTGACATGGTCGGGGCAGACCAGCACTGCCGAGCGCTCGGCCAAGCCCAGGCCGTGCATGATCGGTTCGGCGAAACACAACGGCTTGTTGGTGGCCACGCCCCAGATCAGACCGGACTTCTCGATATCGGCGATCAGTTCGCCCATGCCATCGAAGAAGCAGGTGTGCACGGCGCAGTGCTGCTGGTAACGCTCGAGAAACTCCAGGCGCAGCGCCTCGAAGGTAGGGTCCGCGGGCGACAGGTCAAAGGTGGCGGCGACCATGGCACGAGCACCGCCAGACACCACGTCACGAATCAGTTTTTCCGACACCAGCGGCAGCTGGCGATCGGTGCGCATGGCTTGGCAGACGGCGATGAAATCCGGTGCCGTATCCAGCAGAGTGCCATCCATGTCGAAGAGTACGGCGCGCAGGCGCATCAGGCCTCCTTGAGAGTCTGGACCATATAATTGACGTCGACGTCGTTCTCCAGCTTGTAGTGCTGGGTCAGCGGATTGTAGGTCAGGCCAATGATGTCCTTGACCTCCAGCCCCGCATCGCGGCTCCACGCGCCCAACTCGGAGGGACGGATGAATTTCTTGAAGTCGTGGGTGCCACGCGGCAGCAGGCGCAGCAGGTATTCGGCGCCGATGATAGCGAAGGCGTAGGCCTTGGGATTGCGGTTGATGGTCGAGAAGAACACCTGGCCGCCGGGTTTGACCAGGCGATGGCAGGCACGGATCACCGAGGCCGGGTCAGGCACGTGCTCAAGCATCTCCAGGCAGGTCACCACGTCGTACTGCTCGGGTTGTTCCTCGGCCAGGGCTTCGGCGGTGATCTGCCGGTATTCGACCTCGACGCCGGATTCCAACTGGTGCAGCTGAGCGACGCCCAGCGGCGCTTCGCCCATGTCGATGCCGGTCACCGTGGCGCCACGCCGCGCCATGGCCTCGCTGAGGATGCCACCGCCGCAGCCGACGTCGAGCACTTTCTTACCGGCCAGACCGACGCGCTCATCGATCCAGTTGACGCGCAACGGATTGATCTCATGCAGGGGCTTGAACTCGCTCTCCAGATCCCACCAGCGGTGGGCGAGGGCTTCGAATTTGGCGATTTCGGCGTGATCGACGTTGCTCATGGTGATTTCCTGCAAACGGGTCGCCGCAAGCGGGCGGCTGAAGGCCGACATGATGCCAGTTTCCGTGCGCTCTTGCCCAATACCGGGGCGAAGTGTCGCGCGTGTGTGAGCGATGTTTCCGGTCATCTTGCTTCGGGAACAGCCCCCCGTGATCAGGGTCCTCCTTCGTAACAGCGTCTCCCGCAGGCGAATTCGTTGCCACCCACCAATGCAAGTGAGGGTCGTCCCATGGCTGCGCAGGCATCCACCGTACCGATGGACGAGGGCACGCTGGTCGAGCAGTTGAAGCGGGACGCCGAGCCGCTTCCGGCCCTGGATGATCCGGCGTTCGGCGCGTTCTTCGACCGTTACGGCGATGCCCGGCTGGTGCTGATCGGCGAAGCCAGCCATGGCACCTCGGAGTTCTATCGGGCGCGCGCCGCCATCACCCGCCGGCTGATCGAGCAGCATGGCTTCACCATCGTTGCAGTCGAAGCTGATTGGCCGGACGCCGCAGCCATCGACTGCCATGTGCGCCAGCGCCCGGCACAGGATTGGCACCGTCAGGCGTTCGAGCGCTTCCCCACCTGGATGTGGCGCAACCGCGAAGTGGCTGACTTCGTGCACTGGTTGCGCGAGCACAACCAGCAGGCGGGTGCGTCCCAAGTGGAATTTCGCGGGCTGGATGTGTACAGCATGGCGGCCTCGCTGGGCGAAGTGCTGCGTTATCTGCAAGGCGTCGATCCGGCTGCTGCGAGCCGGGCCCAGCAGCGGTATGCCTGTCTGATCCCTTGGCAGGACGACCCGGCGTCATACGGCCATCAAGTCAGTGTATTTGGCGAACCGTCCTGCGAAGACGCCGTGATCGAACAGCTGCGCGACCTGCTCGATCAGCGCCTGGCGTATTTGCAGGCCGACGGTGAAGGCTTTTTCAATGCCGAGCAAAATGCCCGCGTGGTGCTGGCCGCCGAGCAGTATTACCGGGCCATGTACCGGGGCTCCACCGCCTCCTGGAACCTGCGCGACCGGCACATGTTCGACACCTTGCGCGCCCTGCTGGCCCATCGCGGCGCCGAAGCCAAGGCCGTGGTCTGGGCGCATAACTCCCATATCGGCAACGCCGCGGTCACGGAGATGGGTTGGGGTGGGCAGTTCAACCTCGGTGAGCTGTGCCGCACGGCTTATGGGCGGGGCGCCGTGCTGATTGGGCAGTCCACCGACCGCGGTGAGGTGGCGGCGGCGGACAACTGGGATGAGCCGATGCAGATTAAGGCGGTGCAGCCGTCGCGCGCGGATTGCTGGGAGCAGTTGTTTTTGCAGGCCGGCCACTCCGCAGCGCTATACGACTGGCGCGACCCCGCCCGCGTCGCGCTACGCGAGGCCCTGAATCGCTCGCGCCTGGAGCGCGCAATCGGGGTGATTTACCGGCCACGCACCGAACGGGTCAGCCATTACTTCCATGCCGTGCTGGCCGAGCAGTTCGATGCCTGGCTGTGGTGGGAAAGCACCACCGCGGTTACGCCGTTAGGTCCACGCCCTGCGCCTGCGCCCGGTGTGCCCGAGACCTATCCGTTCGGCGAGTGAGCGTCAGGCGTAGTGCTGCGGGTTCGGCCGTTGCCTTTTCAGGCGCGCAACACAGTTGCTTAATGTGTGGCGATCTTTTCGCCCCAGTGTTTGGCGGTGGCAAGCAGGCGTTGCTCATCCATACGCGTCAGCTGTCCGTCATCCAGCAATTGCTTGCCGCCGACCCAGACGTGCTTCACGCAGCTGCGGCTGCCGGTGTAAATCAGCTGAGAAACCGGATCGTAAACCGGTTGCTGATGCAGTCCAGAAAGATTGAAGGCGGCCAGGTCAGCCCATTTGCCCACTTCCAGGGAGCCGCAGTCCTGCTCCAGGCCTAGGGTGCGTGCGCCGTTCAGGGTGGCCATGCGCAGCGCACGGTGGGCATCCAGCGCGGTGGCAGAGCCGGCCACGGCCTTGGCAAGCAGGGCGGCGGTGCGGGTTTCGCCGAGCAGATCGAGGTCATTGTTACTGGCCGCGCCGTCGGTGCCGATGGCCACGTTGACGCCGGCTTGCCACAGGCGCTCAACGGGGCAGAATCCGCTGGCCAGCTTGAGGTTGGACTCGGGGCAATGGATCACGCTGCTGTTGCTGGCCACCAGCATGGCGATGTCATCGTCATTCACCTGGGTCATGTGCACGGCCTGGAAGCGTGGGCCCAGCAGGCCGAGGCGCTGCAGCCGAGCCAGCGGACGCACGCCGTGCTGTTGCAGGCTCTGCTGAACTTCGAGGTCGATTTCATGGACATGCATCTGAATGCCGGCATCCAACTCTTCGGCGAGCATCAGCACCTGGGTCAGGGTTTCATCGCTGGCGGTGTAGGGTGAGTGTGGGCCAAAGGCAACTTTCAGGCGCGGGTGATGCTTGAGGTCGTCGAATAGCTGCAGTCCATGGCGAATGGCATCGGCGGGCTCCAGCGCGCCGGGCACCGGGAAATCCATCACCGGCACGCAAATCTGCGCACGCACGCCGGTCTGATGGACAACCTCGCTGGCAATCTCCGGGAAGAAATACATGTCCGAAAAGCAGGTAATGCCGCCCTTGAGCTGCTCGGCAATCGCCAATTGGCTGCCGTCGCGAATGAAGTCCTCGTCCACCCAGCGGGCTTCGGCTGGCCAGATGTGATTCTGCAGCCAGGTCAATAGAGGTAGGTCATCGGCGAGGCCGCGAAACAGGCTCATCGCCGCATGCCCGTGGGCATTGATCAGACCGGGGGCAAGCAGCATGCCGGGCAGTTCGCGCACGTCGCGTGCCGCATGGCCTAGCGCCTCGTGGCGTGGAGCGATCAGCACAATGCGTCCATCACGAATACCCAGGCCATGTCCCGTGAGAACCACGTTGGCCGGCTCCACCGGCACCAGCCAGGTCGGCAGTAAGAGAAGATCGAGAGGGGCGCTGGTCAAGGTCGGCATGCTGGTCATCGCAGAAAAAGGAAACGTGGTTGGGGCGAGCGTCCTCAAGGTATCGGCCGATGCGTGAAGTTTTGCAGGTGGTGCGAGTTTGAGCGAGCTGACGCGCGTCGGTTCGGTCGCGGTGCGATCCGGCCGCTCGGGTGATGGCTGCTGACGAAAAAAACGGGCGCATTAGAGGCCCCTTGCCGGCCTGTTATCCCTAGATGCAGTGCGTATAATCCGCGCCTTTTGTGTGATCCATGAGGTGGGCCATGCGCGAGCAGTTGCTGGCAGCGGAGAAGGTCAGGGCCATTGAGTGGCGTAGCGGTGTGTTGTGTCTGCTTGATCAGCGACTGCTGCCAGAGCGCGAAGTCTGGCTGAGCTACGACAGCGCCCGCGGGGTTGCCGAGGCCATACGCGACAGGGTGGTGGGCGGCGCCGCGGCCATCGGTATAGCTGCGGCCTATGGCGTGGTGCTCGGCGCGCGGAAGCATATGGCGGCCGGCGGTGACTGGCGGGCAGCTCTGGAAGCGGATATGCAGTTGCTGGCCGCATCTTGGCCGACTGCGGCCAATCTGTGCCGGGCCTTGAATGGCATGCGCGAGTGCCTGGGTCGCCTCGACGAGGGCGATGTGCTGCTGGACGCGCTGGAAGCCGAAGCTATCGGTATCCATCAGAGTGATCGTGAAGCCAACCTGATCATGGCCCAGTTTGGCGTCGAGCTGATGCGCAAGCATTACGACGGGCCACAAGCGGTACTCACCCATTGCAATGCTGGCGCCCTGGCCACAGGCGGTTTCGGTACTGCGCTGGGGGTCATTCGTGGGGCCTGGCTGGATGGGCTGGTCGACCATGTGTATGTCGATGAAACCCGCCCCGGCTTACAAGGTTCGCGGCTGACAGCCTGGGAGTTGGGCGGCGACACCCTGCCGGTGAGTCTTAATGTGGACGCTGCCGTCGCGCACCTGATGAAGACCGAGCAGGTCGGCTGGATCATCGTTGGTGCCGATCGGATTGCCGCGAACGGTGACGTGGCGAACAGGATCGGCACTTATCAGTTGGCGATACTGGCCATGCATCATGGCGTGCGCTTCATGGTCGTAGCACCCACCTCGGCCATCGACATGCAGCTGGACTGCGGCGAGGACATTCCTCTGGAAGAGCAAGCCAACAGTGATGGGCTCGATCTGGGTGGGCAATCCCTCGTGGCACAGGTGAGGGCGGTCAACCCAGCGTTTGACGTGACGCCCGCCGATTTGATCGATGCCATCGTCACCGAGAAAGGCTATGTCGAGCGCCCGGATGCGCAGAAGCTGGCGCAGTTGATGTGCCGTAAACGATTGCATTGAGGCGGCCTGCGGTAGGCTGCCAAGCCGCGCTCTAGGAGCAGTTCCATATGCGAACTGATTGGATTTGCAGCGTGCGGCCTGAAGCTTGCAGCCCCGAGCTGTGTTACCATCCCGCGCTTATCGCAGGACCCTGCTGACTAAAAGGAACCAGGCTTCCATGGGCGAACTGGCCAAAGAAATCTTCCCGGTCAATATCGAAGACGAGCTGAAACAGTCCTACCTTGACTACGCAATGAGCGTAATCGTCGGTCGGGCGTTGCCGGATGCGCGCGATGGCCTGAAACCAGTGCACCGTCGCGTATTGTTCGCCATGAGCGAGCTGGGCAACGACTGGAACAAGGCGTACAAGAAATCCGCCCGTGTGGTCGGGGACGTGATCGGTAAATACCACCCGCACGGTGACAGCGCTGTGTACGACACCATCGTGCGCATGGCCCAGCCGTTCTCGCTGCGCTACCTGCTGGTAGACGGTCAGGGCAACTTCGGTTCGGTGGATGGCGACAGCGCCGCGGCCATGCGATACACCGAAGTGCGCATGACCAAGCTGGCCCACGAGATGCTGGCCGACCTGCACAAGGAAACCGTCGATTGGGTACCCAACTACGACGGCACCGAACAGATTCCCGCCGTGCTGCCGACCAAGGTGCCGGCGCTGCTGGTCAACGGCTCCAGCGGCATCGCCGTGGGCATGGCCACCAACATTCCGCCGCACAACCTCAGTGAGGTCGTGGATGGCTGTCTGGCGCTGATGGACAACCCCGAGCTGACGGTCGATGAGCTGATGCAGTACATCCCGGGCCCGGATTTCCCCACGGCAGGCATCATCAATGGCCGGGCCGGCATCATCGAGGCTTACCGCACCGGTCGCGGGCGCATCTATATGCGCGCCCGTGCTGAAATCGAAGACATGGACAAGGTGGGTGGTCGTCAGCAGATCATCATCACCGAGCTGCCTTATCAGTTGAACAAGGCGCGGCTGATCGAGAAGATCGCCGAGCTGGTCAAGGAAAAGAAGCTCGAAGGCATCAGCGAGTTGCGTGACGAGTCCGATAAGGACGGCATGCGTGTGGTTATCGAACTGCGTCGGGGTGAAGTGGGCGAGGTGGTGCTCAACAACCTCTATGCCCAGACCCAGATGCAGAGTGTGTTCGGCATCAATACCGTGGCACTGGTCGACGGCCAGCCACGGCTGCTGAACCTCAAGGACATGCTCGAGGTGTTCGTGCGTCACCGCCGCGAAGTGGTGACCCGGCGTACGGTGTTCGAGCTGCGCAAGGCGCGCGAGCGCGGGCACATCCTCGAAGGCCAAACGGTCGCGCTGTCCAATATCGACCCGGTTATTGAGCTGATCAAGAATTCGCCAACTCCGGCCGAGGCCAAGGAGCGCCTGATCGCCACGCCCTGGGCTTCCAGTGCGGTGGAAGCGATGGTCGAGCGCGCCGGTGCCGATGCCTGCCGTCCGGATGATCTCGATGAGCAATACGGGTTGCGCGAAGGTAAGTACTACCTGTCCCCCGAGCAGGCTCAGGCGATCCTTGAGCTGCGCCTGCATCGCCTGACCGGTTTGGAACATGAAAAGCTGCTCAACGAATATCAGGAAATTCTCAACCTGATTGGTGAGCTGATCCGCATCCTGACCAATCAGGAGCGCCTGATGGAGGTCATCCGCGAGGAGCTGGAAGCAGTCAAGGCCGAGTTCGGCGACGCACGCCGCACCGAAATCACCGCCTCGCACACTGACCTGACCATCGCCGACCTGATTCCCGAAGAAGAGCGCGTGGTGACTATTTCCCACGGCGGCTACGCCAAGAGCCAGCCGTTGGCCTCCTATGAGGCCCAGCGCCGTGGCGGCAAGGGCAAGTCGGCTACAGGCGTGAAGGACGAGGACTACGTCGAGCACTTGCTGGTCGCCAACAGCCACGCCACGCTGCTGCTGTTTTCCAGCAAGGGCAAGGTGTATTGGCTGAAGACCTACGAAATCCCTGAAGCCTCGCGCGCCGCGCGTGGACGTCCGTTGGTCAACCTGTTGCCGCTGGATGAAGGCGAGCACATCACCGCCATGCTGCAGGTCGATCTGGAGGCGCTGCG
Organism: Pseudomonas sp. B392_1p; assembly: GCF_052245235.1. Lineage (NCBI taxonomy): Bacteria > Pseudomonadati > Pseudomonadota > Gammaproteobacteria > Pseudomonadales > Pseudomonadaceae > Pseudomonas > Pseudomonas sp. B392_1p. The sequence continues at coordinate 79,165 of NZ_JBQPXM010000009.1, read as the reverse complement.
TCAGCAGGCCGCCGACGACGATGAGCAGCTGGAGGATCTCGACGATACCGTTATCGAGCACGAAGAGGCCGACGACGAAGGCGAAGACGCCGAAGAAGAGCTGGTAAACGGTGCCTTTATCTTCATGGCCACCGCCTTCGGTACCGTCAAGAAAACGCCACTGGTGCAGTTCAGCAAGCCGCGCAGCTCAGGTCTGATTGCCCTGAAGCTGGAAGAGGGCGACACGCTGATCGCCGCTGCCATCACCGATGGCAACCGTGAAGTGATGCTGTTCTCCGATGGTGGCAAGGTTATCCGCTTCAAGGAAAGCAATGTGCGTCAGATGGGCCGTACCGCCCGCGGCGTACGCGGCATGCGTCTGCCGGATGGCCAGCAGCTGATTTCCATGCTGATTCCCGAGCCGCAGGCGCAGATTCTCACCGCCTCGGAGCGTGGCTACGGCAAGCGCACCCCGATCGAGGAATATCCACAGCGCGGCCGGGGTGGCCAGGGCGTGATCGCCATGGTCAGCAATGAGCGCAACGGCAAGCTGGTCGGCGCGATCCAGGTGCTGGACGGCGAGGAAATCATGCTGATTTCCGACCAGGGCACCCTGGTGCGTACCCGTGTCGATGAAGTCTCCAGTCAGTCGCGCAACACCCAGGGCGTAACCCTGATCAAGTTGGCCAGCGACGAAGTGCTGGTCGGCCTGGAACGCGTACAAGAGCCCACCGTGGTCGACAGCGACGAGCTGGATGACGAGGCAGAGGCTGAAATCAATGTACCGGACGTGGCCGCAGACGCAGGGGCGCCCGCGGATGAAACCGGTAATCAGGAGTGAGTGACAAGTGAGCAAACGCGCCTATAACTTCTGCGCCGGCCCGGCCGCACTGCCCGAAGCCGTGTTGCAACGCGCCCAGGCGGAACTCCTCGACTGGCACGGCAAGGGCCTGTCGGTCATGGAAATGAGCCACCGCAGCGACGATTACATGGCCATCGCCGCCAAGGCCGAGCAGGATCTGCGCGACCTGCTGGTCATCCCGTCGAACTACAAGGTGCTGTTCCTGCAGGGCGGCGCCAGCCAGCAGTTCGCCGAGATCGCCTTGAACCTGCTGCCGGAAAACGGCGTGGCCGACTATGTCGACACCGGCATCTGGTCCAAGAAGGCCATGGAAGAGGCGCGTCGCTACGGCACCGTCAACGTTGCCGCCAGCGCCAAGCCCTACGACTACTTCGCCATTCCCGGGCAGAACGAGTGGCAGCTGTCCAAGGACGCCGCCTACCTGCACTACGCCAGCAACGAGACCATCGGCGGCCTGCAGTTCGACTGGGTGCCGGAAGTGGGCGACGTGCCGCTGGTGGTGGACATGTCTTCGGACATTCTGTCGCGCCCCATCGACGTGTCGAAGTACGGCCTGATCTATGCCGGTGCGCAGAAGAACATCGGCCCGAGCGGCCTGGTGGTGGTGATCGTGCGCGAAGACCTGCTGGGTCGCGCCCGTTCCAGTTGCCCGACCATGCTCAACTACCAGGTCGCCGCCGACAACGGCTCGATGTACAACACCCCGGCAACCTTCTCCTGGTACCTGTCCGGGTTGGTTTTCGAGTGGCTTAAGGAGCAAGGCGGCATCAAGGCCATGGCCCAACGCAACCATGCCAAGCAGGAATTGCTGTACAACGCCATCGACGCCAGCGCGTTCTACACCAACCCGATCGCCAAGAATGCCCGCTCCTGGATGAACGTGCCGTTCCGCCTGGCTGATGAGAAGCTCGACAAGGCCTTCCTGGCCGGCGCCGATGCACGCGGCCTGCTCAATCTCAAGGGTCATCGTTCGGTCGGCGGCATGCGCGCCTCGATCTACAACGCGGTGGGTCTGGATGCGGTGCAGGCGCTGGTTGCCTATATGGCCGAGTTCGAGAAGGAGCACGCCTGAGATGAGCGAAGCCGATCAGCTCAAGGCCCTGCGGGTGCGCATCGACAGCCTCGATGAGAAAATTCTCGAGCTGATCAGTGATCGCGCGCGCTGTGCCCAGGAAGTGGCGCGGGTCAAGATGCTCAACCTGCAGCCGGGCGAAACACCGGTGTTCTATCGTCCCGAACGTGAAGCCTGGGTGCTCAAGCACATCATGGAGCTGAACAAGGGTCCGCTGGACAACGAGGAAATGGCGCGGTTGTTCCGCGAAATCATGTCCTCCTGCCTGGCGCTCGAACAGCCGCTGAAGGTCGCCTATCTGGGGCCGGAAGGCACCTTCACCCAGGCTGCGGCGCTCAAGCACTTCGGTGCCTCGGTGCAGAGCAAGCCCATGGCGGCCATCGATGAGGTGTTCCGCGAAGTGGTCGCCGGCGCGGTGAATTTCGGCGTGGTGCCGGTGGAGAATTCCACCGAAGGCGCGGTCAGCCATACCCTGGACAGCTTCCTGGAGCACGACATCGTCATCTGCGGCGAAGTCGAACTGCGCATCCACCACCATTTGCTGATCGGTGAGAACACCAAGTCGGCGAACATCAGCCGTATCTATTCCCACGCCCAGTCCCTGGCCCAGTGCCGCAAGTGGCTGGATGCCCATTACCCCAACGTCGAGCGTGTGGCCGTGGCCAGCAATGCCGAGGCGGCCAAGCGGGTGAAGAGCGAGTGGAACAGCGCGGCGATTGCAGGTGATGTGGCGGCCCAGCTGTACGGGCTGAGCAAGTTGCAGGAAAAAATCGAGGATCGCCCGGACAATTCCACGCGCTTCCTGATGATCGGTAACCAGGAAGTGCCTCCCACCGGCGACGACAAGACCTCGATCATCGTGTCGATGAGTAACCGCCCGGGCGCGTTGCACGAATTGCTGGTGCCGTTCCACGCCAATGGCATTGACCTGACGCGCATCGAAACCCGCCCGTCGCGCAGCGGCAAGTGGACCTACGTCTTTTTCATCGACTTCGTTGGCCATCACCAGGATCCGCTGGTCAAGGCCGTGCTGGAGCAGCTCAGCCAGGAAGCGGTGGCCTTGAAGGTGCTGGGTTCTTATCCGAAGGCGGTACTCTGAACAGCAGTCGCGAGCTGTAAGCCGCAAGCCGTACGTGAGTCGGTGCGTGGCTTCTGCTTGCGGCTTGGAGCGTGAGGCTTGTAGCTATGAAATCCGATTTCCTCGCCCTGGCCGTGCCAGGCGTACAAAAGCTTTCCCCTTACGTCACCGGCAAGCCGATCGATGAGCTGGCCCGTGAACTGGGCATCGATCCGGCGCAGATCGTCAAACTGGCCAGCAACGAAAACCCACTCGGCCCAAGCCCCAAGGTGCTGGAAGCGATCCGTGCCGAGCTGCCTGAGCTGACGCGCTATCCCGATGGCAGCGGTTATGTGCTCAAGCAAAAGCTGTCCGAGCGTTTTGGCCTGTCCCCTGAGCTGATCACCCTGGGCAACGGCTCCAACGACATTATCGACATCGTTGCGCGCGCCTATCTGGCGCCCGGCCTGAATGCCGTTTTCAGTGCCCATGCCTTCGCCGCCTACCCGATCTGCACCCAGGCGGTGGGCGCGGAAAGTCGCGTGGTCCCGGCTATCGACTATGGCTACGACCTTGACGGCCTGATCAAGGCCATCGATGACAATACCCGCGTTCTGTTCATTGCCAATCCGAACAATCCGACGGGTACCTGGTTCGGAGTTGATGCGCTGGAGCACTTCCTGTCCCGCGTACCGGCCCACGTACTGGTGGTGCTCGACGAGGCGTACATTGAATTTTCCGAGCCCGGCGAACTGCCCAATGGCCTGGATTACCTGGCTCGTTACCCGAACCTGCTGGTCTCGCGCACGCTGTGCAAGGCCTACGGTCTGGCCGGACTGCGTGTCGGCTATGCCGCGTCCTCGGCACAAATTGCCGACGTGCTCAATCGGGTGCGCCAACCCTTTAACGTTAACAGTCTGGCCCTGGTAGCCGCCTGCGCGGCGCTGGATGACACTGATTACCTGGCCGCCGGCCGTCGCCTGAACAGCGCGGGCATGGCCCAGCTGGAAGCGGGTTTGCGCGAACTGGGCCTGGCGTGGATTCCGTCCAAGGGCAACTTCATCGCCGTGGATTTTGGCCGCGACGCTGCGCCGATCAACGCCGGCCTGCTACGCGAGGGCGTGATCGTGCGGCCGATTGCTGGTTACGGCATGCCGACCTTCCTGCGTGTGTCCATTGGCACCGAGCAGGAAAACGCGCGCTTTCTTGAAGCCCTGAGCAAGGTGCTCGCCAGTGCCTGACGTCAAGCCGCTGCAAGGCGGCGGTGCGCCTGTTCTCGAACGCCTGGTGGTGGTGGGACTTGGCCTGATCGGCGGCTCCTTCGCCAAGGGGCTGCGTGAAAAGGGCCTGTTCCGCGAGGTGGTCGGCGTTGACCGCAATGTCGAATCCTGCCGTCTGGCGGTCGAGCTGGGCGTGGTCGACCGTTGCGAAGAGGATCTGGCGACGGCCTGCCGAGGCGCCGACGTGATTCAACTGGCGGTGCCGATCCTGGCTCTGGAGAAGGTGCTCGCCCAGTTGGCCACCTTCGATCTGGGCCACGCGGTGCTCACCGACGTTGGCAGCGCCAAGGGCAATGTGCTGCGCGCAGCCCGCGAGGCGTTTGGCGGCGTGCCGGTGCGCTTCGTCCCGGGACATCCGATTGCCGGCTCCGAGCGCAGCGGGGTTACCGCTGCCGACGGCTGGTTGTTTCGCCGCCACAAGGTAATCCTCACGCCGCCAGACGGCGTGGACAGCGAAGCGCTGCTGCTCATCGAGCGTCTCTGGCGAGCGCTGGGCGCGGATGTCGAGCAGATGGACGTCGAGCATCACGATCAGGTGCTTGCCGCTACCAGCCATCTGCCGCATATGCTGGCGTACACCTTGGTGGATTCGCTGGCCAAGCGTCACGAGAACCTGGAAATCTTCCGTTATGCTGCCGGCGGCTTTCGCGATTTCACACGCATCGCCGGCAGTGATCCGTTGATGTGGCACGATATCTTTCTGGCCAATCGCGACGCCGTGTTGCAGGTACTAGACGATTTTCGCGATGACCTCGACGCCTTGCGCGCCGCGGTGGTCGCTGGGGATGGGCATCACCTCTTGGGCGTGTTCACTCGCGCTCGGGTAGCCCGCGAGCATTTCAGCAAAATCCTGGCCCGCCGGGCCTATGTGGACGCCATGCATTCCAATAACGATCTGATTTTCATCGCCCAGCCGGGCGGCAGCGTCAACGGCCGCATCCGCGTGCCGGGCGACAAATCCATTTCCCATCGCTCGATCATGCTCGGCTCTCTGGCCGAAGGCACCACCGAGGTGCAGGGCTTCCTCGAAGGCGAGGATGCGCTGGCTACCATTCAGGCCTTCCGCGACATGGGCGTGGTCATTGAAGGCCCGCAAGATGGCCGCGTCACCGTGCATGGCGTCGGCCTGCACGGCCTGCAGCCGCCGCCCGGACCGATCTACCTGGGCAACTCCGGTACTTCGATGCGCCTGCTGGCCGGCCTGCTCGCCGCGCAACCGTTCGATACCACGCTCAGCGGCGATGCCTCGCTTACCAAGCGGCCGATGAACCGTGTGGCCAATCCGCTGCGCGAAATGGGCGCGGTGATCGAGACCGCCGCCGAAGGCCGTCCGCCGCTGACCATTCGCGGCGGCCAGAAATTGATCGGCATGCGCTATGCAATGCCGATGGCCAGCGCCCAGGTGAAATCCTGCCTGCTGCTGGCCGGCCTGTATGCCGAAGGGCAGACCTCGGTCATCGAGCCGGCGCCGACTCGAGACCACACCGAGCGCATGCTGCGCGGTTTCGGCTACCCGGTGAACGTTGACGGCAATACTTCTGCCGTTACGCCCGGGCACACACTGACCGCCACGCAGATTGAGGTGCCGGCGGATATTTCCTCGGCGGCGTTCTTCCTAGTAGCAGCATCGATTGCCGAAGGATCCGACCTGGTGCTGGAGCATGTCGGCATCAACCCGACGCGCACCGGGATCATCGATATCCTGAAGCTGATGGGCGCCGACATCACCCTGGAAAACCAGAAGGAGGTCGGTGGCGAGCCGGTGGCCGACCTGCGTGTGCGCAGTGCCAAGCTCAAGGGCATCGAGATTCCCGAGGCGCTGGTGCCGCTGGCCATCGACGAATTCCCCGTGCTGTTCATTGCCGCCGCCTGCGCCGAAGGGCGTACGGTGCTGCGCGGCGCCGAGGAATTGCGGGTCAAAGAGTCCGACCGTATCCAGGTCATGGCCGACGGCCTGCAAACTCTGGGCGTAAAAGTCGAGCCCACTCCAGATGGCATCATCATCGACGGCGGCCCGATGGGCGGCGGCGAAGTCTGGGCCCATGGCGACCACCGTATCGCCATGAGTTTCAGCGTGGCCTCGCTGCGCGCCACGGCGCCGATTCGCATCCATGACTGTGCCAACGTCGCCACCTCGTTCCCCAATTTCCTCGGCCTGGCGGGGCAGACCGGCATTCGCGTCAGCGAAGAAGGTCAGGCATGAGTACAGCAGTCATCACCATCGACGGGCCCAGCGGTTCCGGCAAGGGCACCATTGCCGGCCTGTTGGCCACCCGCCTGGGCTGGAACCTGCTCGACTCCGGCGCGCTGTATCGACTGCTGGCCCTATCTGCCAGTAATCACAGCGTCGACTTGACCAACGAAGAAGGGCTCAAGGCCCTTGCCGCTCATCTGGATGTGCAATTCGTGGCTGGCGCACCAGGTCAGGAACAGCTCATTATTCTGGAAGGCGAGGAAGTCACGCAGGCGATTCGCAACGAGCAGGTCGGCTCGGGCGCATCGCAAGTTGCCGCGTTGCCGGCAGTGCGTGATGCGCTGCTGCACCGCCAGCGCGCATTTCTCGAGGCGCCGGGCTTGGTAGCCGATGGTCGCGACATGGGCACCGTGGTATTTCCCGATGCGCCTTTGAAGATTTTCCTGACGGCTAGCGTGGAGGAACGTGCGCACCGTCGCTATCTTCAGTTGAAGGAAAAGGGCGATGCTGTTAATCTCGCGAGTCTTCTCGACGAGATACGTGCGCGCGATGAGCGTGACACCCAGCGTGCGGTGGCTCCACTCAAACCGGCAGCCGACGCGATTTTGCTGGATTCCACGCAACTGTCGATCGAGCAGGTGCTTGAAAGAATTCTTGGTGAAGTCGCTGCTCGCGAACTCGCTGGGTAATAGGTCACTTCCAATAACGGAAGACCGCAAGGAGGCATGCAGGAGACCAGTCCTCGTCCTGCAGGCCTCTTTTTATATGAACGAACCCACATTGTCTGGGATGTGGCTTTGGGCAGATCGACTGCCCTTGATCTCACAGGAATCAACATGAGCGAAAGCTTTGCAGAACTATTTGAAGAAAGCCTGAAATCCCTCGACATGCAGCCGGGTGCCATCATCACCGGCATCGTGGTCGACATCGACGGTGACTGGGTCACCGTGCATGCTGGCCTCAAGTCCGAGGGCGTCATCCCGGTCGAGCAGTTCTACAACGAGCAGGGCGAGCTGACCATCAAGGTAGGTGACGAAGTTCACGTCGCACTGGACGCAGTGGAAGACGGCTTCGGTGAAACCAAGCTGTCCCGCGAAAAAGCCAAGCGCGCCGAGTGCTGGATCGTTCTGGAAGCTGCGTTTGCTGCTGAAGAAGTGGTCAAGGGCGTCATCAACGGTAAGGTCAAAGGTGGCTTCACTGTCGACGTCAACGGCATCCGCGCGTTCCTGCCGGGTTCCCTGGTCGATGTCCGCCCTGTGCGCGACACCACCCACCTGGAAAACAAAGAACTCGAGTTCAAGGTCATCAAGCTCGACCAGAAGCGCAACAACGTTGTCGTTTCCCGTCGTAGCGTGCTGGAAGCCGAGAACAGCGCCGAGCGCGAAGCCCTGCTGGAATCCCTGCAGGAAGGCCAGCAAGTCAAGGGTATCGTCAAGAACCTCACCGACTACGGCGCATTCGTGGACCTGGGCGGCGTAGACGGCCTGCTGCACATCACCGACATGGCCTGGAAGCGCATCAAGCACCCGTCCGAGATCGTCAACGTTGGCGACGAGATCGACGTCAAGGTGCTGAAGTTCGACCGCGAGCGCAACCGCGTTTCCCTGGGTCTGAAGCAGCTGGGCGAAGACCCATGGGTTGCCATCAAGGCCCGTTACCCGGAAAACACCCGCGTAATGGCCAAGGTCACCAACCTCACCGACTACGGCTGCTTCGCCGAGCTGGAAGAGGGCGTGGAAGGCCTGGTGCACGTGTCCGAAATGGACTGGACCAACAAGAACATCCACCCGTCGAAGGTCGTTCAGGTCGGCGACGAAGTGGAAGTCATGGTTCTGGACATCGACGAAGAGCGTCGTCGTATCTCCCTGGGCATCAAGCAGTGCAAGTCCAACCCGTGGGAAGACTTCTCTGGCCAGTTCAACAAGGGCGACCGCATCTCCGGCACCATCAAGTCGATCACCGATTTCGGTATCTTCATTGGTCTGGACGGCGGCATCGACGGTCTGGTTCACCTGTCCGACATTTCCTGGAACGAAGCTGGTGAAGAAGCCGTGCGTCGCTTCAAGAAGGGCGACGAGCTGGACACCGTGATCCTGTCCGTTGATCCGGAGCGCGAGCGCATCTCCCTGGGTATCAAGCAGCTGGAAGACGATCCGTTCTCCAACTACGCCTCCCTGAACGAGAAGGGCACCATTGTTCGTGGCATCGTGAAAGAAGTTGACGCCAAGGGCGCCATCATCGATCTGGGCAACGACATCGAGGCCACTCTGAAGGCTTCCGAAATCAGCCGCGATCGCGTTGAAGACGCCCGCAACGTGCTGAAGGAAGGCGAGGAAGTTGAAGCCAAGATCATCAGCATCGACCGCAAGTCCCGCGTGATCAGCCTGTCCATCAAGTCCAAAGACGTCGAAGACGAAAAGGACGCGATGAAAGAGCTGCGCACCAAGCAGGAAGTGGAAAGCACCGGCCCGACCACCATTGGTGATCTGATCCGTGCACAGATGGAAAACCAGAACTAAGTTCTGATTCCATCAAAAAAAGGGCGACTTCGGTCGCCCTTTTTTGTGGGCGTGATCTAGGTCTTTCCTCGTTTCGGCCGTGCGCGAACGGGAACAGGCCCTAGCTAGCGATCACTCCCCGAACAGCTCCTTGAAAAACGCCTGCATGTCCGACCAGGAACGCTCATCGGCGTCCTTTTGATAAGCCAGATCCAGGCCCTGGGCTTGATAGGCATCGGCGTCAGGGTTGGAGAAGGCATGCTTGGCGCCGGGCAGACTCACAAAGCGGTAATCAGCGCCGGCCTGATCCATTTCCGCCTTGAACGCTTTCACCTGCTCGGGGCCGACCATGCTGTCCGCTTCGCCGTGTTCGACCAGGATGCGTGCCTTGATGCTGCCGGGACTGGCCGGAACAGCTGGCGACAGGTTGCCATGGAAGCTCACCACGCCCGCCAGTGGAACTCCTTGGCGGGCCATGTCCAGGACCACCTTGCCGCCGAAGCAATAGCCGATGGCTGCCAGTCGTGAGGCATCTGTCTGCGGTTGTTGCTTGAGCAGTTCCAGCCCCGCAAGAAAGCGAGCCTTGCCAGACTGGGCATTTTCGGCGGCGGCCTGCATGAACGCCTTGGCATCGGCCGGATGGCGGGTATTCTTGCCTTCACCGTACATATCTATGGCCAAGGCGGTATACCCCAATGCAGCCAAGTCACGGGCACGCCGCTTGGTGTATTCGTTCAGCCCCCACCATTCATGCACAACCAGCACGCCGGGGCGTGGCGTTTGCGCGGCATCGTCATAGGCGTAATAAGCAAGCAGTTGGGTACCGTCGGCGCTTTGATAAGGGATCTCGCGCGTCTGGATATCGGCCTGGACTAGGCTGCTGGACATAATCAGTAGGCTGGGGAGAAAGGGGCGCATGGCGAGGCTCTCACGTGACTAGGGATGAAGCCTAAGCCTAGAAGGCATGTCCGGGTGTTGCTGAAACGTCCGTCGTTGTACAGGCTGCGTATCGAAGCCACCCCCTCCGGCAGCCAACATTTCCTCAGTGACAGGCTGCGTGCGCCCGAACTCTAGGCGAGCCACTGTGATGGCTCGCCCAGAGTTCGCCGCGTTAATCAACGGCAGATTAGCGGTCAGCCCCAGGCAGCGTCAGGCTTGAGGCGCTTCGCTGTTGTCAAACACTGCTTGCGGAACATTTTTGCCGGGTTTGAGGGGCGGAGGAGTCAGTCCCATGGACACATAAATGCGGGTAAAGGCCTCGATGCCGATATTGGCCGGGCGTACCCACTCAGTGCGGATGTAGAGCAGACCGCCGCCCACCGGAATTGGCGCGGTGGGCACCAGCACGGCATGGTAGGCGCGCCCATCGATCTCGATGGGCTCTGGATTGGGTAGCAGCGCCAGCACTGCAACGCCATCGCCGCCAAAAAAACACCAGACTGGACTCATGGCGCCGATATCCGCGCCTTCTTTTTTATCCAGCAGGCCAACGAAGCGGTCGGTCAGGCTGTACAACGTGCCCAAGAGCGGGATACGCCGCAAAATACCGTTGATCAGGCGCGACAGTGGGCCTTTAAGGCCAAGTTGCACCGCCAGGCCCAAGGGAAAGATGGCTGCAATCAGTAGCAGGGTGCCAATCAGGTAAGCCTGCACCGGACTTTCCACAAACGGATGGCCAACGGTCGCGAAGAGCTGGCCAAGCGGCGTCGAGGGTCCAGCAAAACGGTTCAGCAGGCTGACGATCCAGGTCAGCAACAGCAGCGTCAAGGCCAGTGGCAGTAAGGCCAGCAGTCCAGCCAGCCAGGTAGTGATAAGTGACTTGAGGCCGCGCTTGAAAAACATGTCTGGAGCACTCTCGACGATCGGAGGGGAATGACGGCCGCCATTCTGGAGATTCGTGGCCACGGTGCAAGTGCCGGTGCGTAACGCCCTATGAAGCTACTCCTGTGAGAGCAGATGGCGTTATTCAGCGGCCTGTTAACGCCCCAGAGCGCGGTAAGCGCCGGGAGTCAGATCTGTCCATTTTTTAAAGGCACGGTGAAAGGCGGACGATTCGGAAAAGCCCAGTTGTTCGGCAATGGTCTGGATGGAAAATTCGGCGCGACTCAAGAGATAAATTGCCCGGTCACGGCGCAGATGGTCCTTCAACTCCTGGAACGTGGTGCCTTCCTCACGCAGGCGGCGGCGCAGCGTTTGCGGGCTGCAGTGCAATTGACGCGCGACGCTGTCGAGGTTCGGCCAGTCCGTACAGTTGCGCCCCAGCAGGCGGCGGATCCGACTGGCCAGGCTGTGGCCGCCCACGGGGCGAGCGAGCAGGTCTGCGGGAGAACGTTTCAGGAACTGTTTGAGGGTGCGCTCATCCTGTAGAAGCGGCATGTCCAGATAGCGGGCTTGGAAGCGCAAACCTGTATGTTCCGCCGCAAACCGCCGTGCACCGGGAAACAACAGATCGTACTCGGTGGCGTGGGCAGGCTGTGGATAGGCAAAGGTGGTTCCTTCCAGGCGGATGCGCTGGCCAATCAACCAACTGCTCAAGCGATGCCAGATCACCAGCAGGCTTTCGACCAGGAAATGCTCCGGATCCCATTGCGAATCGGTGGTGACACTCAGATAAGCCCATTCATTGTCGCGGTGTAGGTGGAGCTGGGCCGCCCAGGGAAACAGGCGATAAAACATCATGCCGCGCTGCAGGGCCTTTTCCAGGGTGCGGCAATGAATGATCGCGTGCCCCATCATGGCAAAGGTGCCGCGCTTGCTGGGTTGTTCGCCGAGCCCGAGGTATTCGTCATCCAGCGTTTCCCAGAGCAACTGAATCAGCTGGACGAAGTGCTCGGGAGCGACACGGGCACGCGGCTCGTCAACGATTGCCACCGGCAGGTTGGACTGACGCAGCAATTCGTGGCAATCGTGCCCCCGACGCCCAGCACCCCGCAACGCGGCGCGGACAAAATGGCTGGCAATGGTGCGCTCACGCATGGCTCGGCTCCTTGATCCCGTGGGCGATGGTAGTCAGGCCGTTGATTACGGGCAAGCTGACGGCGCGCGTAATCACGCCGGGAAAGTGCGAATACTCGGTTAGGGTGCAGGGGGCGTGCCGGCAATAGGCAGGAAGCCCAAGGCAACGTAATGGCCTGGCGGGGGTGAGCTATGCGTCTTAAGGACGCTGGACACGATAATGGCTAATTGATAGCGTGCCCACCGCCTGAGCATGCTGGTTCAGGTTTAACGCACAAGGAATGATGTATGAAACAACAACTGTTGGTTATCGCCCTGGCTTCCGTTGCATTGGCCGGTTGCGCTCCTGCGAACATTTCGTCTGTCCAGTGGGATACCGGTATCGGTGCGAATGCGCAAACGCGTTGCGCAGAAGTCGATATGCGTTCCAAGAAGGAGATGGATAAGGTGTTCGCTCAGTTTGACGGTTGGAAACTGGCCTATATGTCCGAATACACCACGGCCAACCGCTTTGGTACCTCGGGTGTGGCCTGCTTCGAGCGCGCACAGTAAGATTTTACCAAGGGGGTTATCACATGACGTGCGTGATAACCCTTTTTGCTTCGCCGTCCGCTGCAGTCCGCCATGCGGCGTTATCCCCCTTGAGCTTGACGCTCACGCGCACGACGTTATGCCACTCGCCGCTCCCCACTGAAAACCAGTGTTGATTTGCATCGCCTGCATAGATAACGACGCCCCTTGCCGACGAGGGTGTGACGCTGGGCGGTAAAGGGAAACTCGCCATCCGGGCATGCGCAGCGATACAGGTAGCGGGTGCCTGGCCGCCGCTGCACGTCATAGTGATGGCAGCGGTCCGCAGGCAATTGATAGACACCGCGCATGATCGATTGCCACTCTTCGCCGTGGGGCTTGATTCGTGGACCAAAAAGCTGGTGGGCGACCAGATGGGCGACTTCATGGGCCACGGTCTGCTTGAGGAAATGTTCGCGATTGTCGCGGTATAACTGCGCATTGAAACGCAGCAGGTTTTCCTGCAGATGCGCAACACCGGCCTTCTGTCCGCGCAGGCGCAGACTCACTTGAGGACGGCGAAAGGTGCGTTTGAAGAACGCCTCGGCCTGCTGATAACAGGCCTCGACGCGGGAATTTAACAGTTCGGGCATGGCGCGCGGTCTCCTGAGCGCGCCATTATAGGGAAGATGGGACTGGGGTTAGCGGATGTATTCCGGTCCGATGCCCATTCCCCAGATAATTACCGAGGTTGCCATCATGGCTACCAGTACCACCAGGCCTACCGCCAGTACCGAGCTGGAGAACAGAAAGCCTTCGTCGGGGTGAATGCCCATGAAAGTGGGTAGTCCTGCATAGAGCAGGTAAACGGTGTAGGAAATGGCCGCGGTACCGACCAGCATGCCCAGCCATAGACTGGGGTAGAGCGCGGCGAGTCCGCCGATGAACAGCGGCGTGGCGGTAAAAGCAGCAAAGCGGATGCACTGGCTCCGGCTGGGATTGGCGTGGTAAGTGCGCGCCATCCAGTGAATGAAATAACCCATGGCAACCACCCCCGCCAGCATGGCCAGATAGGACAGCAGGGTCAGGGGCAGGGCGCTGCTTTCAGTGAGTTTTACCGCCGTGCCCGAGCCCAGTTTCCAGCCGACCTGGGTGGTACCGATGAAGGCGGAAACGGCGGGAATTGCGGCGAGAATCAGGGTTGGCACGAATTGCAGTGGCCCGCCTCGTTCAGTGCGGCGAATTGCTTGCCACTCTCGGTTGGGACGGGTGAATAACCCCCAGACGTGATTGCTCATAGCTACCACTCCTCTTGTTATCAGGCCATCCACGGCGGCCTTGATTGGGAGTATAGGCAGGCCCGTTACGTTAGACGGTGCTGCTTTAGAGCAAATGGATCCATAAGGTTTAGTAGTAATAGCGTTGAAGAATGTCCATCGCGGTATTGATCGATTGCAGGCGCTCCGTGCTGCCGCCTCGATCCGGATGATGCTGGCTGACCAGTTGGCGATAGCGCAGGCGGATGTCAGCCAGCTTGAGCGCCTTGTGTTGATCCAGTTCGAACAGCTCCAGCGCCGCTCGTTTTTCATCGCCGCCCTGCATACGCGTCCAGAAGCTGGAGAGCAGGCGCTCCACATCTTGCTCGGTGGTGTCGCGCAGATGGCTTATGTCCAGGTAGTAGTCGCGCAGCGTATCGCCCTCGCTCAGGGCCTGGCTGCCGGCCTGGTACGGCAGTAGTTGCACGCACAGCGGGTTGATCGACACGTGGCCTCGGGCCTCGGCCCATAATTGGTCGCGCAGGCGATACAGCGCGTTGAATAGCAAGAAGTGGGTGCGAAACAGCACCAGCGGATCCTTCAGCGGCAGATGGGGGATGTGCGTGCTGTGGCGTGCTTTAAGCATCTGTATCAGCTGATATTCGCTGCAGCCCTGGGGCGTTTCGCGCAGCAGGACATGCAAGTGATCGCACAGGTCCTGCGCCGGGTCGAGGTCGGTTGTCATGGCGGGCAGCCTAGCACAGGGACAGCAGGCGCAACGTGCGACAGGCGGGCATGACCCAACGGGGCTGGGGCTGCATCGACTTTGCGCGTAAAATGCGCGGCTTCCAGAATTTTCGCCGGACTCCACACAGCATGGGCACTCTTTCGGTCAACCAGAACAAACTGCAAAAGCGCCTGCGCCGTCAGGCCGGGGAAGCCGTCACCGACTTCAACATGATCGAAGACGGCGACAAGGTCATGGTCTGCCTGTCAGGCGGCAAGGACAGTTACACCATGCTTGACGTCTTGCTGTACTTGCAGAAAGTCGCGCCGATCAAATTCGACATCGTCGCGGTGAACATGGACCAGAAACAACCGGGTTTCCCCGAGCATGTGCTGCCCGAATACCTCAAGGCGCTGGGCGTCGAGTATCACATCATCGAGAAAGACACTTACTCGGTGGTCAAGGAAAAGATCCCGGAAGGCAAGACCACCTGCTCGCTGTGCTCGCGCTTGCGTCGCGGTACGCTGTACACCTATGCCGATGAGATCGGCGCGACCAAGATGGCTCTCGGTCACCATCGCGATGACATTCTGGAAACCTTCTTCCTGAACATGTTCTACGGCGGCACGCTCAAGGCCATGCCGCCCAAGCTGCTCTCCGACGATGGGCGCAACGTGGTCATCCGCCCACTGGCGTATTGCAACGAGGCAGACATCGAAGCCTATTCGAAGATGAAGGAATTCCCGATCATTCCCTGCAACCTGTGCGGCTCGCAGGAAAATCTCCAGCGCCAGGTGGTCAAGGGCATGCTGCAGGACTGGGAGCGTCAATCGCCGGGCCGCACCGAAATCATGTTCCGCGCCCTGCAGAACGTGGTGCCTTCGCAATTGGCGGACCGCAACCTGTTCGACTTCAAGAGCCTGAAGATCGACGACGCCGCCACGCCGCGTTTCGTCGATCTGATGAGCCTGTAATCGCCCGCTGCAGTTCGCGACACGCCCGAGCCGTTTCGACTTTGGGCGTGTCGCGATGCGATGCCTAGCGTGAGGCGTGCATCTGTGGCTGGATGAACATCTTGGTCACCCGACGATCCCTGACCTCAAGCACCGTCAGTTGCCAGTCGGCGTACTCGATTCGATCACCGGTCAACGGCAATCGATCCAGCACACTCATCGCCAATCCCGACAGGGTCTGGTAGTCGTCCGTTGGCTTGGCGTTGAAACCCAGCCGGTCACGTAACACCAGCAGGTTAACGGCGCCGCTTGCGTGGTATCCACCCTCTACGGGCTCAATATCCGGTCCTTCGATTTCGCTGGCATCGGGCAATTCGCCGGCAATGGCTTCGAGGATATCGGTCAGCGTCAGCAAGCCTTCGAAGTCGCCAAACTCATTGACCACGAATGCCACGTGAGTGGCGGCCTGGCGCATCTGCTCCAGGGCATTGAGCACCGATGAGCTGTCGGGCAAGTTGATGGGTGTGCGTACCAGGCTTTCAATGTCCGCGTGCTCGCCTTTGAGCAGTTGGCGGAACAGTTCCTTCTTGTGGATATAACCCAAGGGTACGTCAGCGGCGTTGCCGCGAGACACCAGCAGACGCGAGTGAGGGGAATCCAGCAGTGCCTGATGAATCTTCTCAAGCGGGTCATCGAGATTGATCCGGTCAACCTCCATGCGGTCGGTCATGGCTTTCTGGATGGACTGATCCGCCAGACCCAGCACACCGCGGATCATGACGCGCTCGCGTCGATCGAACGGCACGCCATCGCCCGTGGCACCGCCGAGCATGTCGGCAATCTCCTCGCCCACTTCATCCATTTCCACCTTGCCGCCGAGCAGACGCATCACTGCATGGGCGGTGCGGTCGCGCAGCCCGCGCTCGCCCTGCAGGCTGCGCTTGCGCCGCGAGCGGGCCAGCTGATTGAAGAATTCGATGGCGATCGAGAAGCCGATGGCGGCGTACAGATAGCCTTTCGGAATGTGGAATCCGAACCCTTCGGCCGTCAGGCTGAAGCCAATCATCATCAAAAAGCCCAGGCACAGCATGATGACGGTGGGGCGGGCATTGACGAAGGCGGTCAGGGGTTTGCTGGCGACCATCATCAGGCCCATTGAGATCACCACCGCAATCATCATCACCGGCAGGTGCTCGACCATGCCTACCGCGGTGATCACCGCGTCCAGCGAGAACACCGCGTCGAGCACTATGATCTGCGCGACCACCGGCCAAAAGCGCGCATAGGCCTTGCTGCCGGAGACTTGGTGAGTGTGGCCTTCGAGCCGCTCGTGCAACTCCATCGTCGCCTTGAACAGCAGGAAGATGCCGCCGAACAGCATGATCAGGTCACGACCGGAGAAGGCATGGTCGAACACGCTGAACAGCGGCTGCGTCAGAGTCACCAGCCAGGCGATGCTAGCCAGCAGACCCAGGCGCATGATCATCGCCAGGCTCAAGCCGATCATGCGCGCACGGTCGCGCTGCTCGGGCGGCAGTTTGTCCGCGAGAATCGCGATGAAGACCAGGTTGTCGATGCCCAGAACGATTTCCAGGACGATCAGGGTCAACAGACCCAGCCAGGCGGTGGGATCAGCGATCCATTCCATTTAGTGCATGCTCTTGATGGGAAAGCGGGTACAGCCGAACGATCCACGAACCCGTTGGGGTCGCAGCGAAAACGTCAGCCGATTAACCAGAGATGCAGCGCAAGGGCTGCGAGAGGCTAGGCGCCGAAAGGCACTGCCTGGAGATTGAGCCGCTCTGGGCCTGCACGGCGAGGGCGGTTTGCTACTGTCACTGTCCATAAAATCCGAAATGGAAACGAAGGTCGAGAAGGGTAAAGGAATTCAATTGCTGAGCTTATGAGTCATTGTTACAAGTTTTTGCATCCATTCCTGAAAACCGCGGCAGGCTTGAAATCAACCCCGGCGCAGACCCTAGGTTGCCTTTGGCGAATCAAGCCGCACCCAAAGGCTGCCCGCCTGGGCTTACTCCTGCCCAGAGCCTTCCTTGCCCAGCTGCGGCGTGATGCGTGTCGCCATCACCTGGTCGATCCGGTAGCTGTCCACATCCATCACCTCGAAGGTGTAGCCGCCCCAGGTCACGCTGTCGGTACGTTTCGGCACGCGGCGCAGCATGGTCATCAGCAGGCCGGCGAGGGTTTCATACTCGTCTTCGTGGGGCACGCTGTCGATCTCTAGCGCCCGGCGCACATCCTGAATGGGAGTAATGCCGTCGATCAGCCAGGAATTGGCGTCGCGGCGCACGATCTGTTCCTCGTACCAGGGCGAAACCATGTCGCCCATCACGATGCTCATCACGTCGTTGAGGCTGACCAGGCCGACTACCAGGCTGTATTCATTGACGATCAAGGCGAAGGTCTCGCCGGCCTGACGAAACTGCTTGAGCATTTCCGCCAGGGTCAGCCGATCAGGAACCACCAGCGGCTTGCGTAGCAGGCCCGGATCGTTGAGTGCGATGGGTTGGTTGTTTACCACCCGCTTGAACAGGTCCTTGATGGTGACGTAACCGATGATGTGGTCGATGTCACCATCACAGACCGGGTAGGACGAATGGGGGGCGTCGCTGATCCGTGAGCGGATCAATGTATCGGGGTCATCGTGCAGAAAATAGGCGATGGCGTCGCGGTGCGTCATGGCACTGGGCAGCGTGCGGGTTTCCAGTTCGAAGATGTTTTCGATGACCTGCTGCTCGTGGCGATCGAGGGTGCCGGATTGGGCGCCGGCTTCGGTCATTGCCATGATGTCGTCCGGGGTAATGCTGTCATCGCGCTTGCGCGGGAGGTTGAACAATGCGATCAGGCCACTGACCAGCCAGGAATAGATCAGTACCACGGGCTTGAGCACTGTGGTAAGGATCTGCATCGGGCCAATAACACGCACGGCGAGCTGCTCGGGAATCGCCATGGCGACCTGTTTGGGCACCAGGTCGGTAATCACGATGAACAATGAGGTGGTGAGAGTAAAGGACACTACGAACGCCAGGGTGGCGGCCTGCGCGGCGGCCATGTGCGGCACCAACAGCTGGGTGAATAGCGGGCTGAGGAACCCCTCGCCGACAATCCCGCCGAGAATGGCCAGGGCGTTCATGCCGATCTGCACCACCGTAAAATAATGACCGGGGTTGGCCTGGGTATGGATGACCCGCCGGGCATTGACGCTGCCCTCGTCGGCCATCTGGCGCAGTTTGATCGGGCGCGAGGCGGCCAGGGCAATTTCGGCAAGAGAGAAGAACGCGCTGAACAGAATCAGGGCGGTCAGGAGGAGAAGACTTTGGCTGAAGCTCATAAGGGTGCGCAGGGCAATGGAAAAGGTGGCGGAGATTACCATGCGCCCGTAACGGCAAGCATGACGCACAGCGAGACGAACAAGCACCTGTGAACACTGTAGATGCTCATGGGCCGAATGCCCTGGCCAAGAGCCTCACTACGTTGCACTTGCCACGCTGCCACGGCACCCTGGGCCCCCCGTAGCAAACCGACTTCCGTAGGCTTATCCCATGCGCAACTACCAGTGGCTTCACGAATACTGTCTGAACCGTTTCGGCTCGACGGCGGCGCTGGAGGCACGCTTGCCAGTGCCAAGAAGTTCCGAGGCGTTGCGTACCATGACAGATGATCGGTATTTGTCGCAGCTGGCATTACGGGTGTTTCGCGCCGGGCTCAAACACAGTCTGGTGGATGCCAAGTGGCCGGCGTTCGAGGAGGTATTCTTCGGCTTCGACCCCAACAAGGTCGTGCTGATGAGTGCTGAGCATGTGGAGCGACTGATGCAGGATGCGCGGCTGATTCGCCATTTCGGCAAGCTCAAGAGCGTGCCGCGCAATGCGCAGTTCATCCTGGATGTGGCCAGAGAAAAAGGCAGCTTCGGCGCGTTAATTGCTGATTGGCCGCAGAGCGACATCGTCGGCCTGTGGAAGTATCTGGCCAAGCATGGCAGCCAGTTGGGTGGTTTGTCGGCGCCGCGCTTCTTACGCATGGTCGGCAAAGATACCTTCGTGCCCGCCGAGGATGTGGTCGCTGCGCTCAAGGCGCAGGAGATCATCGACAAGGCGCCCACCAGTCTTCGTGACCTGGCTCAGGTGCAAGCGGCCTTTAACCAATGGCAGGCAGAAAGCGGCAGGCCGCTGTGCCAGCTGTCGATGATGCTGGCCTATACGGTGAATCACTAAGAGCAGCGGACTTCCCTGCGATAACTAAAAAGAATGGTTTTTGCCTCCTGCGACGTGATTATCCAGCATTGCCGAGTCGGGATACTACGCTGACGAGGGTCCACGTTAACTTGAGCGATTCAATTTTCCCCGCGCCAAGAGCGGCGCCGCCTCTGCGGCACCGGGCCGTTAAGGGGCGCTTAGAAGTTTCGGTCATCGCCGTTGGTCACTGAATGATCGATAGAATTTGAAAATCGATTTACCGGTTGGCATAGTTTCGCCACTTTTTTAACCGACACGGCCGTGCCCATGCCCACACGCTTCGCACATTTCGTGCCTTTGGCTCTCGTTGTATTTCTGACAGGTTGTGCTTCCACCCCTTCGCAACACACTGAACCCGGTGCTCCGCCGCTGGAGGCGTTGAGTGCCCAGATAGAGGTGTTTGAGCAGCAGATCGAGGCGCGCCTGGTTGAGCTGGAAAGCCAGCAATTGGAACAGCTGGCCGATAGCATTCTCCATCGTGGCCAGCAGTTGCTCGGCACCCCTTACCGCTATGGCGGGACGTCAACCAAAACGGGGTTCGACTGCAGTGGTTTCATTGGCTATTTGTTTCATGAGGAGGCCGGGATCAAACTACCCCGAACCACCCGTGAGATGGTCCAGTTGAACGCCCCCCGTGTGACGCGGGGCGAACTGCAGCCGGGGGACATCATTTTCTTCAGCACCCGTGGCCGCGGTGGCCGGGTGAACCATGCCGGTATCTATATTGGTGATCAGCAATTCATCCATTCCGCCAGTCGCCGCAGCGGCGTGCGGGTGGATCGTCTGGACCAGGGTTACTGGAGCACACGTTACTTGCAGGCCAAGCGCGTGCTGACCACGGACAGCGTACCGATGCTCAATCTGGCGCAGCTTGCCGGCCAAGGGCAGACGACTCAGCGCTAACAGGCAGGGCGCGTAAGGCTTGCACCTGCACGTCTTACGCTACACAGTGATGGCGCTTTCACTTTTGGGACGTCTACCATGCCTGTCTTGGCTCGCATTGCCCTGCTCATAGTGGTCAGCCTGCTTGGCGCCTGTTCATCCCCCGCGCCGCAAACCAGCATCGTGTTTACGCCGCGTTCCGCGACTGCGGTTCCCAGCGACGTACTGTTTCGCGCCATCGGTCTGGTCGGCACCCCGTACCGTTGGGGCGGCAATACGCCAGCGGGCGGTTTCGACTGCAGCGGATTGATCGGCTTCGTATATCGCGATGCCGCCGGTATCCAGTTGCCACGCACCACGGCCCAGTTGAGCACCCTGCGGGCGCCCAGCATCAAACGCGGTGCACTGCAGCCCGGCGACCTGGTGTTCTTTGCGACCAGCGGCGGTAGCAAAGTCAGCCATGCCGGCATCTACGTTGGCGAAGGACGCTTCGTGCATGCCCCCTCTTCGGGCGGCACCGTGCGGCTGGACAGCCTGTCCAGCCGTTATTGGCAAAACACTTATCAAGGCGCCAAGCGGATTTTCGACGAGGGACAGGTAGCGCGTAATCGCTGAGCTTGTGCCCGATAACGCTCGCATCGTCTTATTTCAGTCGTTATCGAAGGGGAAAAGTGACAATTTGCCACTGCGCTCAACGTGCAGTCGATCACATCAAAACCCTATACTCGCTCCTGCTGCAGGGTGATACGCCTGTAGCGCCATGGGGCCGCTAGGCCAGCCCTCGCTGGGGAGCGACAGACCAGGGCTGCAGCCAAAGGGGGAAGCACAACGGCTCGCGCCGTTGGCACTAGCGGTCTATGCGAATCTGCCAAAAACAATAAAAAAGGAACCGCCAATGAATTTGTTTTGGTGGCAAGAGCCTTGCCAGGCACTCGATCACGTGGCCCTGCAAAAGGCTACTCGACGTCAACAACGCGCGCTCAAGCCTTCCGGTGGGCTGGGCCAACTGGAGCCGGTGCTGATTCGTCTGGCCGGCATGCAAGGGCGCGAAAAGCCTCGCCTGGATCAGATCTGCATGTCGGTGTTCATCGCCGATCACGGCGTGGCGGAGGCGGGAATATCGGCTGCGCCGCAATCGCTGACCGGGGTGCTACTGCGCAGCACGGTGGAAGGCGGGGCACTGAGTGTGCTGGCCCGTCAGTTGAATGCCTCGCTGGAGGTGATAGACCTGGGCACGGCGGGCCCGGTGGGCACGATCGAAGGGGTGCGGCATTTGCAGATCGGCGCCGGCACACTGAATTTTCTCCACGACGATGCGATGACCCCAGCGCAATGCCTGATCGCCCTGGCATCCGGGCGCGAGAGCGCCCGTCGGGCGGTGGGACAGGACCTGTTTATCGGCGGCGGGCTGGGTGTGGGCAGCACCACGGCGGCCACCGCCTTGGCCTGCGCGGTGTTGGGTCATCCGGCGACGTTATTGGTCGGTCCCGGCTGTGGGCTGGACGAAACTGGCGTGCTACACAAGCAGACGGTGATCGATGCAGCGCTTGAGCGGCATGCCGTGGTGCGGGACAGCCCGCTGGGCCTGCTGCAAAGCCTCGGTGGCTTCGAAATTGCCGCGTTGGTCGGAGCCTATCTGGAGTGTGCCCAGCAGGGCGTACCGGTGCTGGTGGACGGCTTCGTCAGCAGCGTCGCTGCCTTGTTGGCGGTGCGGCTGAACCCGCGCTGCCGGCCCTGGTTGCTGTTCGCCCAGTTGAGTGCCGAGCCAGGCCATCGCCTGGTGCTGGAGGCCCTGCAAGCCGATCCGCTGTTGCAGCTCGACCTGAGCATGGGCGATGGCAGCGGTGCTGCCTTGGCGGTGCCCATGCTGCAGGCCACCTGCCGATTGCATGCCGAAATGATCAGTCTGGAAGACGCATTGGGCAGGGCTATGGCATCGGATGTGACCGGCCCGTCTGCGGCCGGCAGGGCGGCGCTTCGGGCTGTGCGGTAAGGTTGAAACGGCACTTTACCTGGCTGCATCTGTGGTCTTGCAACATGTCGGCCTGCCGGAGGGGCGCTTGCGCGGGCATACTTAGCGCTTCCGGGGTCGACTGACCCGCTTCCTACGTCTTATTTACCTGCCGTCCCATTCCTTTGGGCGGCGGCCGAGTTGTTGCTGCCATGACTGATCACGCTTTCCCCTCCGAACAACGTACCGGCGTTTACCGCGCCATTGCCGAGCGCCGCGACATGCGCCACTTCGCTGGGGGAGCGGTCGAGCCGGCGCTGCTTGAACGTCTGCTGCGGGCAGCGCACCAGGCCCCCAGCGTCGGTCTGATGCAGCCCTGGCGGTTTATCCGCATCACCAAGCCCGAATTGCGTGAGGGGATTCAGGGCCTGGTGGAAGCGGAACGCCTGCGCACCGCCGAAGCGCTGGGCGAGCGAGGCAGCGAATTCATGCGTCTCAAGGTTGAAGGGGTACGCGATTGTGCCGAATTGATGGTGGTGGCGCTGATGGACGGCCGGGAACGTCACATTTTTGGCCGCCGCACCTTGCCGGAAATGGACCTGGCCTCGCTGTCCTGCGCCATCCAGAACCTCTGGCTGGCGGCCCGTGCCGAAGGCCTGGGCATGGGCTGGGTGTCGTTGTTCGATCCCGCAGCGTTGGCCGAACTGCTGCACATGCCAGCCGGTAGCAAGCCGATGGCGGTGCTGTGCCTGGGGCCGGTGCAGGAGTTCTACGCCGAACCGATGTTGGTACAGGAAGGTTGGGCCCAGGCACGTCCGCTGGAGGAATTGGTCTTCACTGACCGCTGGGGCGAGCACGCGTGAACCCAGTTGCCCGTGAGGCGTTATTGCGTTGGGCGGGTGGATTACCATGGGCGGCCTGAGCGCGATATTGAGCGCCTGAACCCGAAAAACCGAACGAGAACCCCCGCATGTATGAACTGATCCTCGGCGGCGCCCGTTCCGGCAAGAGCCGGTTGGCCGAGCAACTGGCCGCCGACAGCGGCCTGGCGGTGACCTATATCGCCACCAGCCAGGCGCTGGATGGCGAGATGCGCGCGCGCATTGCCCATCACCGCGAACGTCGCCCCACCGCGTGGGGGCTGATCGAGGAGCCGCTCGAACTGGCCCGTGTGCTGCGCGACAATGCCGGCCCCGACCGCTGCCTGCTGGTGGATTGCCTGACCCTGTGGCTGACCAACCTGCTTATGCTGGAGGACGATGCCCGTCTGGCCGCCCAGCGCGAGGCGCTGCTGGAAACCCTGCCGCGCTTGCCGGGACACATCGTTCTGGTCAGCAACGAAACTGGCCTGGGCGTCGTCCCCCTCGGCGAGCTGAGTCGTCGCTATGTCGATGAGGCCGGCTGGCTGCATCAGGCGCTGGCCGAACGTTGCCAGCGTGTCGTTTTCACCGTCGCCGGATTGCCGATGGTGCTCAAAGGAGACCCCCTGTGACTGATTTTCCCTGGTGGCAGCAACCCTGCCGCCCCCTTGATGCCACGGCTGAAGCCGCCGCTTGCGCCCGCCAGGCGCAACTGACCAAGCCGGCGGGCTCCCTCGGGCTGCTGGAAACCCTGGCCGTGCGCCTGGCGGCCCAGCAGGGACGCGAAAAACCGCAGCTCGATAACGTGTGGATCGCCATTTTTGCCGGCGACCACGGTGTTGTCGCCGAGGGTGTGTCCGCCTATCCGCAGGCGGTGACGGTGCAAATGCTGCAGAATTTCTTGGCCGGCGGCGCTGCCATCAGCGTGTTGGCCAGGCAACAGAATGCCCACTTGGAAGTGCACAACCTGGGCACCGTGGCCCCTGCCAATTTGCCGGGCGTGGCGGAACACGGCGTGGCCGCCGGCACTGCCAACTTCACCCAGGGACCGGCCATGACGACGGCGCAGTGCGACGCGGCGTTGGCTGTGGGCCGCGACGTCGCAGTGCGTGCGGCGGCTGAAGGCTGCCAGCTGTTGATCGGCGGCGAAATGGGCATTGGTAACACCACGGCGGCCAGCGCCCTGGCCTGTGCATTGTTGGGTGTGCAGTTGGAACAATTGGTGGGCGCCGGCACCGGTCTGGACAGCGACGGCGTGCGCCGCAAGCGTGACGCCATTCAGCGTGCCCTGGCTCTGCATGCCGGCGAGCGCGACGCTTACGACTGGCTGCAACGCCTCGGCGGGCTGGAAATTGCGGCTCTGGTCGGCGCTTATCTGGGCTGCGCTCAGCAGGGCATCACCGTATTGGTGGACGGGGTGATCTGCACCGCCGCCGCGCTGATTGCCGTGCGCCTGAATCCGGGCGTGGCCGACTGGCTGTTGTTTGCCCACAGTGGCGCCGAGCCGGGCCATGCACCGTTGCTGGCGGCGCTGGATGCCCAGCCGCTGTTGCAACTGGGCATGCGCCTGGGTGAAGGCAGTGGCGCCGGTGTGTCGCTGCCGCTGCTGCGTCTGGCCTGTGCTCTGCACGGCGAGATGGCGACTTTCGCCGAAGCGGCAGTGGCCGGAAAACTGGCATGAGCCTGTGCCTCGACCTGCTGCGCCACGGTGAAACCACCGCGGGTAGCGGCTTTTTCGGCAGCAGTGACGTGCCGCTCAGCGCGCGTGGCTGGCAGCAGCTGCGCGCCGCGGCGGTTGGTGGCGACTGGGATGTGCTGGTCAGCTCGCCGTTGCAACGCTGCCGGGCCTTTGCCGAGGAGCTGGCGCAGCAGACGAGTCTGCCATTGCAGATCGAGGCGGACCTGCGCGAGCTGCATTTCGGCGCTTGGGAAGGGCGCAACGCGGCGCAGATCATGCTCGAAGACGAGCACGCCCTGGGTGCCTTTTGGAACGACCCCTACGGCTTTACACCGCCAGACGGCGAGCCGCTGCTCGATTTCGCCAGCCGCGTGCTGGGAGCGGTGGAGCGCCTGCACTGGGAACTGGCCGGGCAGCGCGCCTTGTTGCTGACCCACGGCGGGGTGATGCGCTTGCTGCTGGCCCGCGCCCGCGGCCTGCCGGAGGCGCAGTTGTTACAGGTGGAAGTCGGCCACGGCGCTCTGCACCGGTTGTGGATCGGTGCTGGGTTGGCGTTGCGCGAGGGCTGAATCCTGTCGAAACGTAGGTGGATCGCGCTTATCGATCCACCGGGTGGCGTTCCACGGAGGGGAGCGATTGTCTGCCTGCGGACACGTCGCTGACCCACGGCTCCAGGCGTTTGCCTAAGGAGACTTCGACGGCGTAGCGCGCCTTGTCCTGGCTGGCATCGTCACTCTGTTCGGGCAAGCTCGAGCGCCAACTCCGGGGCAGGTTGATCCGGTCTGCACCGCGCAACGAGACACTGCCACTCAGACCGCTCTCAGCGTTCTGCCAGGGGCGGACCAGCCCTTTCACGATCGCGTATTGCTGGCGGTTGGGGTAGCGCTGGCGCAGATCATCCAGCTCCAGGCCCACATCGACCAGGTACAGGCGGCTAGCTGTTTCCACTTGCTGCAGGGCGTGCAGCGCATGTTCGGCGCGCTGGCGCAGGGATTTATCCTCCGGCAATAACACTGCGGCCTGTTCTGCGCGTGTCAGGCGTTGCCGGTGGCGTTCGAGTTGCTGCCGATAAATCGGTCCATCCAGTTCCAGCACCACCAGCGCCTCGCGTTCGGCAGCGCGCGGGCAGCGGGGCGTGCAGGCCTCGGGTGGACGCTTCACATAGCCCAACTGAAGCATCTGCCGTTCGCTCAGGCCATGACGAAAGGGCTCGTCGTCCTCGGCACGCGGGACCATCTGCCAGGTCAGGTTCAGGGTGACGGCGGTGTCTTCGGGTGAGTAACGTGGGTTGAGTCGTGGCAGTTCGCGTTCGCTCAGCAGCAGTCGGCTTTCCGCTTCTCCGCTGCGGTTGTACGCCACCCCGCCGAGGGTGATCAGGTTGATGGCGAGGATCAGCCCCAGGCCGGCCAGCAGGTAATGCCGGGTTTCACGCGTCATTGGGCATTCCCTCAGCCTTGACCTGGGACGCCCGTAGCCGGCGCAGGATCAACAGAATCAGCACCGCCACCAGGCTCAGCATTAGAAAGAACAGGTACTTGGGCATCACCTCCCACCACCAGTCGAACAGCTTGCTGAAGAGAAATATGATGAAGAAGCACAGGCCGGTATTCACCACCTCCGGCCAGTCGCGCCGGGCGCCGAGCCAGATCGCCAGCGCGGAACCGGCGAAACCAAGCACCTGGTAACCGCCTTCGATTAGCTCGATGGACCAGGGCAGGTGACTGCCCGCGCCCCAGTGGGCCAGCACGAGAACCGGCCCGAGCAGCGCCAGCAGGCCAAATAATCGATAGGTCGACGCAAAGCTGTCGAAGCGGCCCTTTGGGAGCCAATGGGGCGCCAGAAAGCAGAGCAGGCCGGCGAGGAAAAAGTGTTCAGGGAATTCCAGGTTCAGCCAGTAGAACCCGCTCCAGGCATTAATCTTGGCGGCGATGAACCCCAGCAGGCAGATCAGTCCTGCGGCCAGCAGCAGCCGCGCCTCGCAGGCGTAGGCCAGCAACAGGGCGTAGGCGGCCCAGGCCAGCAGGACGTTGTCGCTCGGGGTGAGATTGAAAATCTGCCCCAGCATCACGGTATTGAGCACCAGACAGGCCAGGGCGAGCAGGGCGATCATCTTGCTGAAATAACCGGAGGCATCGCGCTGGCGCACGGCGAACGTCAGAAGCAGGCTGGCGACGGATGCGCCTACCAGCAAGGCGACCTGCAGGGCGGTATCGAAATAGCCCCAGAACTGGTGGAACAGGAACAGTACGCTGGCCACCAGTGCCAGGGCGCCGAGCAGCGAGGCGATGCGCATGCCGAGGGACAGTTGCCTGGCGTGCTGGTTGGGGTCGATGTCGAAGACATGCCGATAATCGTCCAGAAGTCGAGCGTGATGGGCATCGAGTTGCCTGTGCTGAGGCGCTGTCAGGCTCAGGGCCTGCTCCTGCTGCAAACGCTCGAGTTCACGGCGAAACGCCTGAATATCGTCGGCACGTTGCTGGGCCTGGTCGCGGCTGAGGGGCATGGCGGTCCTTGCGTCGAGGCGTTGGGAAATAGAGGCTGACTGTAACCCAGCCTGTACCGGCCGTATGCGCATTGTGTAAGGTTCGGGGCCTCCGCCCTCAACCGGACATCCGTGTGAAGACTCCGCTGCCCTTGCTGATCGCCCTGCAATTTCTCACCAACCTGCCAATCCGCTTGCCCGGTATGCCGGCACCGGAGGAACAGGGACGATCGCTGCTCTGGTATCCGCTGGTTGGCTTGCTGATCGGGTTGGTGCTGGTGTGTGGCGGCTGGTTGCTGGACGACAGCGCAAACCTGCTGGTGGCGGCCTTGTTGCTGACGCTCTGGGTCGGCATGACCGGTGCCCTGCACCTGGACGGTCTGGCCGATACGGCCGATGCCTGGCTGGGCGGTTTCGGTGACTGTGAGCGCACTCTGACGATCATGAAAGACCCGCGCAGTGGGCCGATTGCCGTGGTCGTCCTGGTGCTGCTGCTGTTGCTCAAGTTTGCCGCGCTTTGGGTTCTGCTGAGCGCTGACTCAGGCCTGGCGCTGTTGCTGGCGCCGCTACTGGGACGGGCCGCCATGCTGGCGTTGTTTATAAATACCCCCTATGTGCGGCCCGGGGGCCTGGGGCAGGCATTGGCCGACCACCTGCCGCGTGATGCCGGGCAGAAAGTCCTGCTGGCCACCGCGTTGGGCATTCTGCTGCTGGCCGGCTGGAGTGGGCTGTTGGCCGTCCTGATTGCCGCTGCGGTGTTCTATCTGGTGTGCCGTAGCCTGATGAATCGCCTCGGCGGCACCACCGGCGATACGGCCGGGGCGCTGCTGGAGCTGGTGGAGTGTGCGGTGCTGGTGGGGCTGGCGCTCAATATTTAAACATTGAACACGCTGAAAATGCCGCGCCCATAAGATGGCTATGGCTCCGGCTACGGCTCCGTGCATACGTGTGCTGGACCATGGCTTTACTCAAAAGCAAAATGCTCTCCCGGCAGATCCATGATCGAGCCGATGGGCTTGAGCATGGCGCTGGCATGTCCTTTGGCGCGGGGCAGCAGCCGCTGAAAATAGAAGTCGCTGGTGGCTATTTTTGCGCGGTAGAACTCGGGCGAGTCCTGGCCACCGGCGCGTAGCTTTTGCCGGGCGGTGCGTTCCTGCAGAAGCCATGACCAGGCCAGGGCGACGTAGCCGGCGTACATCAAAAAGTCATGGCTGGCGGTGCTGACCAGATCGCGCTGCTTGCGCGCGCGCAATGCGATGCGCAGGGTCAATAGGTTCCATTGGGCACTGAGTCTGAGCAGGGTCAGCGCCTTGCCGCGCATCTGCGGCTCTTCCTTGAGCAGTGACCAGGCCAGCGTGTTCAGCTCGCGGGTGAAGTCGCGCACCGCCTTGCCCTGGGTCATCAGCAGCACCTTGCGGCCGAGCAGGTCGAGGGCCTGAATGCCGGTAGTGCCTTCATAGAGCGTGGCGATACGCGCATCGCGGGCGATCTGCTCCATGCCGTGTTCCTTGATATAGCCGTGGCCGCCAAACACCTGCATGCCCAGGTTGGCCGATTCCAGCCCCAACTCAGTCAGGCAGCCCTTAAGAATCGGGGTGAGGAAGCCGAGCTTGTCGTCCCAGTGAGCGTACTGAGTCTGATCGTTGACGAGCATGCCTTCGATCATCTTGTCGGCATACTGGGTAGCGAGGTAGACCAGTGTGCGACCGCCCTCGGCGATGGCTTTCTGGGTGAGCAGCATGCGGCGCACATCACCATGGTGCATCAGGCTGTCGGCGACCTGCTGCGGCTCCTTGGTGCCGGACAGCGATCGCATGGAACGACGTTCGCGGGCATAGGTCAGGGCGCCCTGGTAAGCCAACTCTGCGGTGGCCACGCCCTGGATGGCGGTGCCGATGCGGGCGCTGTTCATGAAGGTGAACATGCATTCCAGGCCTTTGTGCGGCGGGCCGATCAGGTAGCCGGTGGCGGCGTCGAAGTTCATCACGCAGGTAGAGGAGGCCTTGATACCCATCTTCTTTTCCAGCGCGCCGCAGGTCACGCCGTTACGCGCACCGAGGCTGCCGTCCGGGTTGGCGAGGAACTTCGGTACGATGAACAGCGAGATGCCGCGGGTGCCCTTGGGGGCGTCGGGCAGGCGGGCAAGGACGATGTGCACGATGTTCTCGGTGAGGTCGTGTTCGCCACTGGAGATAAAAATCTTGGTGCCGGTCAGCGCATAGCTGCCGTCGGCGTTCACGTCGGCCCGGGTCTTCACCTGGCCCAGGTCGGTGCCGCATTGCGGCTCGGTCAGGCACATGGTGCCGGCCCAGCGGCCTTCGGTAAGCGGGGGCAGGAAGGTGTTTTTCTGTTCCTCGTTGCCGTGTTGCATGATGGTGTTCATCGCCCCCAGCGACAACCCCGGATACATGGCGAACGGCCAATTGGCGGTGCCGAGCATTTCCTGCTTGAGCGCGCCGAGGCTCATCGGCAGGCCCTGGCCACCGTACTCCACCGGGTGCGAGAGTCCCTGCCAGCCGCCGGCAATGTAGGCGGCGTACGCTTCCTTGAAGCCTTTGGGCGTGCGCACCTCGCCATCCTGTAGATGGCAGCCTTCCTCGTCACCGCTGTGGTAGAGGGGCGCAATCACGTCCTCGCAAAGTTTTGCGCACTCCTCGAGGATGGCATCCACGATGTCCGGAGTGGCCTCGCCGCCATTGATCAGGTTTTGGTAATGGCTGGGGAAATCCAGCACCTCGTTAAGCAGGAAACGGGTATCGCGCAGCGGCGCTTTGTAGGACGGCATGGTCGGGTCTCGGCAATGGAACGTGCGCGAGTTATACGGCGCAAGGGCGGGTGATGCCTTGGCACGGTTAACGAGGGCGATTGTCAGTTCGGACAACTGCACGGCAGAAGGCACTAGAATACGCGCTGCATCTTTTTTGGAGGTGGCCCAATGGAGGCTCTCGATCTTCTGCTCAACCGTGTTTCGGTGCCGCGTCTGTATGAGCCGGCGCCGGACGCCGCGCAACGCGACCTGCTGTTTCGGGCCGCCTTGCGCGCGCCGGACCATGGCCAATTGCATCCCTGGCGTTTCCTGACCATCGAAGGCGAAGCACGGCAGCGACTCGGTGAGCTGTTCGTCCAGGCGGTCGCCGCAGGGTCCCAGGTCAAACCCGAGCAGCTCGACCGGGCACGCGCCTTGCCGCTGCGGGCGCCGTTACTGGTGGCGGTAATCGCCTCGCCCAAGGCCCACACGAAGATTCCCCTCAGTGAGCAGGTCCTCTCCGCCGGTTGCGCCGCTCACGGCATCATATTGGCTGCGCATGCGCTGGGGCTGGGTGCCATGTGGCGTTCGGGCGACTTGTCCCATGATCCGGTGGTCAAGGCCGGGCTGGGGCTGAGCAGCAGCGAGCAGATTGTCGGGTTTGTGTATCTGGGTAGCGTCGAAGGGGAGCGACGCATCCCGTTGGAATTGAATCCTGAGGTGTTCGTGAGTGCTTGGCAGGGTTGAGCAGGGACCGGGCTTAATGGGTATCGCTGCGCTCAACGCCATCCTACGGACCGTATCCTACTTGTAGGCGTCTGCCTGCACTGGCGATGCTCTGGTTGGGTGAGCAAGCTTGCTTCTACTGAACGCACAAGGCCGATCCTGTCAGGGATCGGCCTTGTGCGTTCAGGGCTGTTCAAGCGCTTACGCCGGCTGCACTTCCACCTGCGCCAGGGCGCGGTTGAGGGCGCTGAACAGGGCGCGGATGCTGGCGGTGGTCAGGTTGCCGTCGATGCCGATGCCGTGCAGCGAGCGACCGCCGTCCAGACGCAGCTCGATGTAGGCGGCGGCCTGGGCTTGGCTGCCGGCACCAATGGCATGCTCGGAGTAGTCCATCACTTCGACGGCCACCGGCAGGGCGGCGACCAGGGCTTCCAGCGGACCCTTGCCCGTGCCGCGCCAGGTCTGGGTGTCACCGCTGTCGGTCACTTCCAGATCGAGCACGCTGATGCCGTTCTCCTCCTGCAGGCGGTGACGTTGCAGCGCGTAGGGAGCGGTGGCCTGCAGGTACTCGCGCTCGAGCAGGCTGTAGATCTGCTCGGCGGTCAGTTCCAGGCCGAGGCGATCGGTTTCCTTCTGCACCACCTGGCTGAATTCGATCTGCATGCGGCGCGGCAGGCTGATGCCGTATTCCTGTTCCAGCAGGAAAGTGATGCCGCCCTTGCCGGATTGGCTGTTGACGCGAATCACCGCCTCGTAGCTGCGGCCAATGTCGGCCGGGTCGATCGGCAGGTAGGGCACTTCCCAGATGCCGTCCGGGTCCTGCTGGGCGAAGCCCTTGCGGATCGCATCCTGGTGCGAGCCGGAGAAGGCGGTGTGCACCAGGTCGCCGACATAGGGGTGACGCGGGTGCACCGGCAACTGGTTGCACTCCTCGACCACCTTGCGCACCGCGTCGATGTCGGAAAAATCAAGCTCCGGATCGACGCCTTGGGTGTACATGTTGAGGGCGACGGTGACCAGGTCGACGTTGCCGGTGCGCTCGCCGTTGCCGAACAGGCAGCCTTCGACACGGTCGGCGCCGGCCATCAGGCCCAGTTCGGTGGCGGCCACGCCGGTGCCACGGTCGTTGTGGGTGTGCAGGCTGAGCAACACGCTGTCGCGTTTGTCGATGTGGCGGCCGAACCATTCGATCTGGTCGGCGTACACGTTGGGCGAGGCGG
This sequence comes from Pseudomonas sp. B392_1p, assembly GCF_052245235.1. Classification (NCBI taxonomy): domain Bacteria; kingdom Pseudomonadati; phylum Pseudomonadota; class Gammaproteobacteria; order Pseudomonadales; family Pseudomonadaceae; genus Pseudomonas; species Pseudomonas sp. B392_1p. The sequence continues at coordinate 47,024 of NZ_JBQPXM010000009.1, read as the reverse complement.
CTTCGATGGTGGCCGGCAGGTTGAGGATGAGTTTCTTCGCCGGGGTCGGCTGGAACACCTCGATCACCGCGTTGCACACCTCGACGGCGAACTCGGTCTCGGTGGAGCTGAACACTTCCGGCGAGTACTCGAAGCGCCAGTCGGTTTCCGGGTGGGCTTCGGCCAGGCGCTTGATGGTCTGGCCGGCCTTGATGGCGATTTCCTTCACGCCCGCCTTGTCCTGGTTGAAGACGATCTTGCGAAAGCTCGGCGCGGTGGCGTTGTAGTAGTGGACGATGGCCTTCTTGGCGCCCTTGAGGGACTCGAAGGTGCGCTCGATGAGGTCGTCGCGGGCCTGGGTGAGCACCTGGATGGTGGTGTCGTCCGGGATGTGGCCGCCTTCGATCAGGGTGCGCACGAAGTCGAAATCAGTCTGCGAGGCGGACGGGAAGCCCACTTCAATTTCCTTGACGCCAACACTTACCAGGGTCTTGAAAAAGCGCAGCTTCTTCGCCCCATCCATCGGCTCGATCAGCGACTGGTTACCGTCGCGCAGGTCGGAGCTCAGCCAGATTGGCGCCTTGTCGATGACCTGGTTCGGCCAGGTGCGATCAGGGAGGTTGATCGGCGTAAAAGCGCGGTATTTCTGCGACGGATTCTTGAGCATGGTCATGGCGACGTTCCTGTTGCGGCAGCGAAGCTATGCCCTGAGTTAAACAGTGGCATGGCTTATTGGAAGATAATGTGCGCAACGCTAGTGGCTGCTTGGTGGTTCTGGCAAGCATTGTTTGAAAATTGGTGATTTAAGCCAAAAAAAGCAATTCAGAGCAATTATTAGCTGTTATAGAAGGGAAAGTGTCGTTTGGCTTGTTCAAGTACTTTGCGGCATCGCGCCGCAGGCGGATGAAGAAAGCGACGTGCGATTATGGGTCACCCTGGTAGGGCAATAGGCTTTGAAGGATTGGTTGTGAGCGCATTACGGCAGAGATCGGTAGGGATCTGGCTTGGCCTGTTCGCCATGCTGATGATCCATGCCGGGCCGTTGTACTCCGCGATCCAGGCTGCGCAACCAAATGCCCTGGTTGCCGGTGCGTTGCATGACGAGCACGATCCACACGGGCATTCCAGCCATGCCGCGCCAGTGCAGACGCCATCGGCCGCCCACGGCCAGCATCACCAGGCTTCGCCCAATCAGCCGGCCTGGCTGGCCGCGCTGGAGATGTGCGGCTATTGCGAGCTGTTGACCCTCAATCCACCCCTCAGCCTGGCCGTGGATTTGGTGCTGCCCAAGCACCCGCCAACCTTCCTCCTGGCGTTGCCGGAACACCCGCACCCCCCGGCGCCGCGCCGCGGCAGCGGCCATCCGCGCGCGCCCCCGTTCTTGCACGCCTGATCGAGCAGTCGAGCCGCTGTGGCGGCTTGTCCGAACATTCTGTGTGAGACTTTTTTATGACTCGTAACTCCCGTTGCGTGGCGCCCGCGTGCGCGCCCGTTGCTTTCTCGTTTACAACGTCCCGCCTGCGCTGGCAGCTGGCCCATGGTGCCTTGCTGGTTTCGCTCAGTGCGGGTGCCCTGGCCACGGAACACACGCACCATCAGTTGGCGCCCACTGTCATCACTGGCGTGGCTCCGTCTGCGTCCCTGGTGGTAACCACCGACCCAAAGATTCCCCGCCAGCCGGTGCCGGCCAGCGATGCCGGCGATTACCTGCAAACCATTCCCGGCTTCTCCGCCGTGCGAGGTGGCGGTTCCAACGCCGATCCGGTGTTTCGCGGCATGTTCGGTTCGCGCCTCAAGTTGCTGAGCAATGGCGGCGAAATGCTCGGCGCGTGCCCGAGCCGCATGGACTCGCCGAGTTCCTACATCACCCCCGAGAATTACGATCAGCTCACGGTGATCAAGGGACCGCAGAGCGTGCTTTGGGGGCCGGGCGCCTCGGCGGCGACCATTCTTTTCGAGCGTGATCCGGAGCGTTTCAGCGAACCGGGTGGGCGTGTCGATGCCAGCCTGTTGGTGGGGTCCGATGGTCGTTTCGACCGCAATATGGATGCCGCTGCGGGCGGACAAGCAGGCTATGTGCGCCTGTTGGCCAATCGTTCCGAGGCGGACGATTACCAGGACGGCAACGGCGATGCCGTACATGGGCAATTCGATAAATGGAGCAGCGACCTGGTGCTCGGCTGGATGCCGGCCGAGGACACCCTGCTGGAGCTGACCGCAGGCGTGGGTGACGGCGAGGCGGCTTACGCCGGGCGGGGTATGGATGGCAGCCAGTTCGAGCGCGAAAGCCTGGCGCTGCGTATCGAGCAGGACAATATCGGCGAGGTGCTGCAGAAGGTCGAAGCGCGGGTGTATTACAACTACGCCGACCACGTGATGGACAACTACACCCTGCGCCAGCCCAATCCCAACGATGTGATGATGCCCATGCGCAACCCCATGGCCACCAACGTGGATCGCCGCACCCTGGGCGGGCGTCTAGCGGGAACCTGGCAGTGGAACGCCTACGAACTGGTGGCAGGCGTCGATGGGCAGACCAACCAGCACCGCAAACGCAGTGGTTCTGGCATTGACACCTATAAGGACATGTCATGGGTCAAGGATGCCGAGTTCAGCCAGTATGGTGCGTTTGCCGAACTGACACGCACGCTGGCCGGCGATAGCCGAATCATTAGCGGCCTGCGAGTTGACCGGATATCTGTAACCGATGAACGTGCGCAGCTGTGCAACATGATGGGCATGGCCTGTCGGGCTAACCCCACAGCCGATGACGAGCGTGATGACACCCTGAGCAGTGGTTTCCTGCGTTACGAGCACGAGCTCGCCCGCATGCCGGCTACCGCTTACGTAGGTCTGGGCCACAGCCAGCGCTTCCCGGACTACTGGGAGCTGTTCTCGGCCGCCAACCAGGTCGGCAAGCCTACCGCGTACGAGACGGTTGATCCGGAAAAGACCACGCAGTTGGATATCGGTCTGCAGTACGCCGAAGGCCCGCTGGAAGCCTGGGTTTCGGCTTATGCCGGCGTGGTAAAGGATTACATTCTGTTCTCCTACGGGCCGGGAGCGAACCCGCTGCACACCATCTCCTGGGTGGATAACATCGACGCCCGCATCGCCGGAGCCGAGTTGGGCGGCAGTTACAAACTGACCGAAAACTGGAAAACCGACGCCAGCCTGGCCTATGCCTGGGGGGAAAACACCACCGACAACCGCGCCATGCCACAGATCCCGCCGTTGGAAGCGCGCCTGGGCGTGACCTATGAACAGGGCGACTGGAGCGCCGCCGGGCTGTGGCGTCTCGTGGCCGCGCAAAATCGCGTGGCCGAAATGCAAGGCAACGTGACCAGCAAGGACTTTGACGAAAGCTCGGGCTTTGGCGTGCTCTCGCTAAACGGCGCCTACCGGGTGAACAGCAATCTCAAGCTGAGCGCCGGGGTGGATAACCTGCTGGACAAGGCCTACAGCGAGCACCTCAACCAGGCCGGCAATGCCGGTGTGGGTTTATCGGCGAGCGAGCGCATCAATGAGCCGGGCCGCACCCTGTGGGCGCGGATGGACCTGAGTTTCTGACGCAGCCGAAAACCGGGGAGCGGGTATTTCCCCGCTCCTCGACGCAGCTTGGCGCTGGGCATGCTTGTCTGTCCGGCGGAAACCGGGGCTGGCGTCAAGGAGGACGCAATGGGCAGCCCGAAGCCCGACGTTCCGGCTGCGTGCCCAGCGCCAAGCTGCGCCATTGCATTCCCGGCGACGTCCCTCCATGGGACGGCGTCGGCTGAGAGCTTACAGCGCCTGCTTGTCCAACTGCAGCAACTGGGCGTCGGGCTGGCTGGCCAGTTGCCCAAACGAGTCGCGCCATTCGCGGAAATCAGCGCCGCCCGGAGCCTGGAACACGCGCAGGCCGAATTCCGGCAGGATCGCCAGCAAGTGGTCAAAGATGTCCGCCTGAATGCCTTCGTACTGCACCCAGGCCACGGTGTTGGTGAAGCAGTAGATTTCCAGCGGTAGGCCTTCAGCGGTCGGCGCCAGCTGTCGCACCATCAGGGTCATGCCCTGGTGAATGCCCGGATGACGTTGCAGGTAATGCTGTACATAAGCGCGGAAAGTGCCGAGGTTGGTCACCCGCCGGGTGTTGACCGGCTCCTTGCCGGCTTCTTCCAGCTTGGCGTTCCAGTCATCGATTTCCTGGCGCTTGTTGACCAGGTACTCCTCCAGCAGATTGAAGCGATACAGCCGCTTGCGCTCCTCCATATTGAGGAAATGCACGCTCTGCTGGTCCAGGTACAGGCTGCGCTTGATGCGCCGGCCACCGCTTTCCTGCATGCCACGCCAGTTCTTGAACGAGTCGCTGATAAAGCGCTTGGTCGGGATGCTGGTGATGGTTTTGTCCCAGTTCTGCACCTTGACTGTGTGCAGGGCGATGTCGATCACATCGCCGTCGGCGTTCAGGGCCGGCATTTCCACCCAGTCACCGACGCGGACGATATCGCTGGAGCTGATCTGCACGCTGGCCACCAGCGACAGCAGGGTGTCCTGGAAGATCAACATCAAGACCGCGGCCATGGCACCCAGCCCGGAGAGCAGGATCAGCGGCGAGCGGTCGATCAGGGTGGCGATCACCAGGATGGTGGCGATGGCATAGATAACGATCTGCACCACCTGCAGGTAGCCCTTGATCGGTTTGCGATGGGCGTCGGGACGTTGCTGGTAAATCGTATTGATCAGTGTGAGTACGCCGCCGATGGCCATGGCGATGGTCACCACGATAAAGGCGTGGCTGACGTTCTCCACCACGGTGACCAGCGCCGTGGGCAGCTCGGGGATCAGCTTTACACCGCTGGAAAGTATCAACGCCGGGACGATGTTGGATAGGCGGCGGACGACGCTCTGGTCGTTGTCCTCGATGTGCTTGCCTACTGCGGTCGTGCCGAGTGCGCGGTGCACGCCGCGCACCAGCAGGGCCTTGACCAGCCAGTTGGCCAGCCAGGCAACGAACACCAGCAGGCAGGCGCACAGCGCGGCATACAGTTTGGGCTGCTCTTGCAGCCAATCGAGCCAGGGGGATAGTTCGGCGGGCATGAAGATTCCTCGTCGAGTGAATGAAGGGTGGGAGCGTCAGGGCGTGAAAGCGCCGATGAAAATGCTCGGATCGATGCGGGCGTCGTTGAGACTGACATTCCAGTGCAGGTGCGGGCCCGTGGAGCGGCCGGTGGAACCGACCTTGCCGAGGACTTCACCGCGCGCCAGTTCGTCGCCGACCTGCACGCCGATTTGCGACAGATGACAGAACATGCTGATCAGTCCTTGGCCGTGGTCGATGAAGACCGTTTTGCCGTTGAAAAAGTAATCGCCGGTGAGGATGACTCGGCCAGCGGCCGGTGCCTTGATCGGCGTGCCGGCTGGCGCGGCGAAGTCCAGGCCGGAATGCGGGTTGCGTTCCTGGTCGTTAAAGAAGCGGCGCAGGCCGAAGGGTGACGACAGCGGGCCGTCCACCGGTTTGTCGAACAGCAGGTTGCTCGGCTGGCGCGGGCTGAAGTGACGGTAGGCGTCGCGCTGCTCGGCCAGCTCGCGCTCGATGCGCTTGAGATTGGCCGGGCTGGGGCTGACCTGTTCCTGGTTCTTCAAGGTGATGCGTTGCTCACGGTAGTGGCGCGCCTCGACCTGAAAGCTCAGCGGCTGGCCGTTGGCGTCGATCTGCTGGGTACCGGCTGTTACCGACAGCGGGATGCCGACGATGGCGATCCAGCGCTGGCCGTCTTCCTTGATCACCAGGGCCGGCTTGTCCTGATAGCGCACGCGCGGCGCCTGGGGCGCATCACCCAGCGCGATCACCGCCACGCCACCGGGCACCGGTTTGTTGAGCAGGCGGGTGATAAAGCCTTCGGCATGGACCGGCAGGGAAAAGCAGAGCAGCAGGGAAAGCAGTAAACGCATGCAAGATCCAGGATGGGAGATTCGTAGGGTAGGGCAATTGCGCTATGCGCTCGAAGAGTCGAAAAAAAACAGTGCTTAAGGCTTGAGGCTGAACGAAACAGCAGCCCGAGCACGCTAGCAACGGGGTTTCTCGTCTAGCTTTCCACCCTCCAGCGCTTTTCATCGAATGCTCGCCGCACAGTAACTCCATGGCGCGATTGCCCTGTCGCGGATCAATCCAGCAGCGACAGGGTAACGGGCGTCTGATGATTGTCTTCCACGCGCACATCCAGCTCGCCTTCGCCCAGTCTGGCGCGCAGTTTCTGGCCGGGTTGGGTTTGCGCGGCGCTGCGGATCGCGTGGCCTTTATCGTCGAGCAGGATACTGTAACCGCGGCCTAAGGTCGCCAGTGGGCTGACAATTTGCAACGATTGGGCCAGGCCGGCGAGTTGTTGATGTCGCTGGCGGAGCGAGGCTTGCGTGGCACGCGGCAGGCGCTCGGCAAGTCCCTCCAGACGCTGTCGCAACAAGGCCAGTTGCCGTCCGGGGTGCTGGGTATTGAGACGGTTTTCCAAGCGCGACAAGCGTTCCCGGCTGCTGGTCATACGCCGGTGCAGCGCATGCTGCAGGCGCCGCTCCAGATCGTCAATGCGCAGGGCTTGTTGCTGCAGGCGCTCGCCGGGATGGCGCAATCGCCGGGTCAGGCCTTCCAGGTGCAGGCGGTCGCGATGCAGGCGCGTCTGCAGGCACAGGCGCAGGCGGCGGCGCAGGCTTTCCAGGCGCAGCCGCAGGTCGGCGCTGTGGGGCGCCAACAGTTCGGCTGCGGCAGAAGGTGTCGGTGCCCGCACATCGGCGACGAAGTCGCTGATCGATACATCGGTTTCATGGCCCACGGCGCTGACAACAGGGGTGGCGCACGCGGCGACAGCGCGGGCCACGGCTTCCTCGTTGAAGCACCAGAGGTCTTCCAGCGAGCCACCGCCGCGGGCCAGGATCAGCGCATCGAAACCCTGGCGGTCGGCCAGTTGCAGGGCGCGAACAATTTGCGCCGTGGCATCGCGGCCCTGTACGGCGGTGGGGATCAGCGTCAGCTCAACATGCGGCGCGCGGCGGCGGAACACCGAGATGATATCGCGGATCACCGCACCGCTCGGCGAGCTGACGATGCCGATGCGCTGTGGGTGGGCGGGCAGGGCGCGCTTGCGTTCGGTGGCAAACAGGCCTTCGGCGGCGAGTTTGCTTTTCAGCGCATCGAAGGCCAGGCGCAGGGAGCCGTCACCGGCGGGCTCGACGTTGTCGAGGATCAGCTGATAATCGCCGCGCCCCTCGAACAGCGAGACCTTGCCGCGCACGCGCACCGCCAGGCCGTCACGCAGCGCCTGGCGCACGCGCAGGGCGTTCTGCCGGAACAGCGCGCAGCGCACTTGGGACTGGCTGTCCTTCAAGGTGAAATAGAGGTGCCCGGACGCCGGCTTGGCCAGGTTGGAAATCTCGCCCTCGACCCAGACCTGGGCGAACACGTCTTCCAGCAACAGCCGGGCACGGTTGTTCAGCTGGCTGACGGTCAACACGTCGCGGTCGAGGTTCAGGCGTTGGAAAGGGTCGGTATACATGGCGTGCATGATACGGCAAGAGCGCTGGCGCACTTCAAGCAGTGTTTGATCCCGTCCGCCAGAGGTTTAAGCTGCGCCTATATTCCCCAGCCAGATCCCTGCCATGAGTCAATTCATCATCGTGCCGAAAATCTCCAGTTACCCCGGGCCGGAGGCCAGGGCGCGCGTCATGCTGCGCTGGCTGATCGAGCGGGGTGTCGTTGAGGCGCAGTTGACCCGCTGCGGGGTAAATGGGCAGTGGGCTCATGCCATCGGTCCGCGTGCCAGCGAGGTGATCGAGCCGGCCGGGCTGACGCTTCTGCCCGTCAATGAACCCTGCAATGGCGTGCAGGTGGTCACCAAGCGCTGCATCTATACACCCAAGGATGCTTTCCGGGGTGAAGCCCGCTGCCCGGAATGCCGGGCGAAAGTGGGCGAAGTGCTGGTGGAACACCTGGAAGTGTGGATGCCGGGCGAGACCGATAATTTCATTTGTCCCGAATGCGATCACGAAGACGATATCAACGGTTTTCCTTTCGACGAGGCCTGTGCGTTTTCTGACCTGGGCTTCATCTTCAATAACTGGCCGGGTGCTTATTTCCGCCGTGGATTCCTTGATGAATTCGCCGAGCGATTGGGTTTTCCGATCGAATGTGTGCAGGTTTCGACCTGATTCAGTGTCCGTCGGCGAGACGGGCCGTATTGTGCGTTGAGTGCGGCCTGCCGTCGGGCGTATAATGCCGCGCTTCCGATTTTCCCGCCTGGGAGCCCCCCGCCATGCTGCGTATCAGCCAAGAAGCCCTGACTTTCGATGATGTCCTCCTGATCCCCGGTTATTCCGAGGTGTTGCCCAAGGACGTCAGCCTCAAGACCCGCCTGACGCGTGGCATCGAACTGAACATCCCGTTGATCTCCGCGGCCATGGACACCGTGACCGAAGCCCGTCTGGCCATCGCCATGGCCCAGGAAGGCGGCATCGGCATCATCCACAAAAACATGACCCTCGAGCAGCAGGCTGCTGAGGTGCGCAAGGTCAAGCGCCATGAGACCGCCATTGTGCGTGACCCGGCCACGGTCAACCCGGACACCAAGATTAGCGAGCTGCTGAGCAAGGCCCACGAATTGGGCTTCTCCGGTTTTCCGGTGGTGGTCGGCAAGGAACTGGTGGGTATCGTCACCGGCCGTGACCTGCGCTACACCCCGAACACCGGCGACAGTGTCGCGGCGATCATGACGCCCAAGGACAAGCTGGTCACCGTGCTCGAAGGCACCAGCCTGGACGAGATCAAAACCAAGCTGTACGAGCACCGCATCGAGAAGATGCTGGTGGTCGATGAGGCGTTCAACCTGCGTGGCCTGGTGACCTTCCGCGATCTGGAAAAAGCCAAGACCTACCCGCTGGCGTCCAAGGACGAGCAGGGCCGCCTGCGCGTCGGCGCGGCCGTTGGTACTGGCCCGGAAACTCCGGATCGCGTGGCGGCCCTGGCCGCTGCCGGCGTTGACGTCGTGGTGGTGGACACTGCCCACGGGCATTCCAAGGGTGTGCTCGACCGCGTGCGCTGGGTCAAGGAGAACTTCCCCGAGCTGCAGGTGATCGGCGGCAATATCGCCACTGCCGAAGCTGCGCTGGCGCTGGTGGAAGCCGGTGCTGATGCGGTCAAGGTTGGTATTGGCCCGGGCTCGATCTGCACCACACGCATCATCGCCGGTGTCGGCGTGCCGCAGATCAGCGCCATCGCCAACGTGGCCACCGCGCTGAAGGGCACGGGTGTGCCGATGATCGCCGACGGCGGCATCCGCTTCTCGGGCGACCTGTCCAAGGCCATCGTGGCCGGTGCCAACACCGTCATGATGGGTTCGATGTTCGCCGGTACCGAAGAAGCACCGGGTGAGATCGAGCTGTATCAAGGGCGTACTTACAAGGCCTACCGCGGCATGGGCTCGCTGGGTGCCATGGCCCAGTCGCAAGGCTCCAGTGACCGTTACTTCCAGGACTCCTCGGCCGGTGCCGAGAAGCTGGTGCCGGAAGGCATTGAAGGCCGCGTGCCGTACAAGGGCGCCCTGGCCGCGATCATCCATCAGTTGATGGGTGGCCTGCGCTCCTCGATGGGTTATACCGGCAGCGCCGACATCGAGCAGATGCGCACCACTCCGCAGTTCGTACGCATCACGGGTGCCGGCATGGCCGAGTCCCACGTGCACGATGTGCAGATCACCAAAGAGGCGCCGAACTACCGCGTCGGTTAAGCGAACTTTCGCTGGAGGCTGGAGGCTGGACGAGCAGATTTTTCGTTCAGCCTTCAGCCTTCAGTTATTTATACCAGGTGAAGAAAATGGCCACCCCTGACATCCACGCCCACCGCATTCTGATTCTTGACTTCGGTTCTCAGTACAGCCAACTGATCGCTCGCCGCGTGCGCGAGATTGGTGTGTTCTGCGAACTGCACCCGTTTGACATGAGCGACGAGGCGATTCGCGCGTTCAACCCGCGCGGCATCATCCTGGCCGGCGGCCCGGAGTCGGTGCATGCCAGCGACAGCCCGCGCGCGCCGCAGGCGGTATTTGACCTCGGCGTGCCGTTGTTCGGCATCTGCTACGGCATGCAGACCATGTCCGAACAGCTGGGCGGCAAGGTAGAAGGCTCCGACCTGCGTGAGTTCGGCTATGCCCGTGTCGACATCGTCGGCAAGTCGCGTCTGTTGGACGGCATCGAAGACCACATCGACGAAGACGGCCTGTTCGGCCTCGACGTGTGGATGAGCCACGGTGATAAGGTCACCCAGATGGCCGACGGCTTCCATGTCATCGCCAGCACCCCGAGCTGCCCGGTCGCCGCCATGGCGGACGATGCCCGTGGCTACTACGGCGTGCAGTTCCACCCGGAAGTCACCCATACCAAGCAGGGCGGGCGCATTCTGTCGCGCTTCATCCTCGACATCTGTGGCTGCGAACCGCTGTGGACGCCGTCCAACATCGTCGAAGATGCCATCCGCCAGATGCGTGAGCAGATCGGCGATGCGAACGTGCTGCTCGGCCTGTCCGGCGGTGTGGACTCCTCGGTGGTTGCCGCGCTGCTGCACCGTGCCATTGGCGATCAGCTGACCTGCGTATTCGTCGACAACGGCCTGCTGCGCCTGCACGAAGGCGACACGGTCATGAAGATGTTCGCCGACAACATGGGCGTCAAGGTCATCCGCGCCGACGCCGAAGCGCAGTTCCTCGGCAACCTGGCCGGCGTCAGCGACCCGGAACAGAAGCGCAAGATCATCGGCCGCACCTTCATCGACGTGTTCGATGCCGAGTCGAGCAAGCTGGACAACATCCAGTTCCTCGCCCAGGGCACCATCTACCCGGACGTGATCGAGTCGGCTGGCACCAAGAATGGCAAGGCCCACGTCATCAAGTCGCACCACAACGTCGGTGGCCTGCCGGACGACATGAAACTCAAGCTGGTCGAGCCGCTGCGCGAACTGTTCAAGGACGAAGTGCGCAAGATCGGTCTGGAGCTGGGCCTGCCCTACGACATGGTCTACCGCCACCCGTTCCCGGGCCCGGGCCTGGGCGTGCGCATCCTTGGCGAAGTGAAGAAAGAATACGCCGACCTGCTGCGTCAAGCCGACCACATCTTCATCGAGGAGCTGCGCAACTTCGACTGGTACCACAAGACCAGCCAGGCGTTCGTGGTCTTCCAGCCGGTGAAGTCCGTCGGCGTGGTGGGCGATGCCCGTCGCTACGCCTGGGTTGTTGCCCTGCGCGCCGTGGAAACCATCGACTTCATGACCGCTCGCTGGGCGCACCTGCCCTACGAGCTGCTGGAGAAGGTCTCCAACCGCATCATCAACGAGATCGAAGGCATCTCCCGCGTCACCTACGACGTGTCGAGCAAGCCGCCGGCCACCATCGAGTGGGAGTGATTGGGCGTCTGGCATTGGCCAGCACCCATTAGCAATACACCCGAAGCCCGCGTAATTGCGGGCTTTTTGGTATTTGCATTGCATCGAAATGGACGGCGAATAAGAGATATCCTCACCGCAGAGTTTTGTCGCGTGCCCAGGCAGACGACGCAGCACGGTCGACAGTTTTCGCGCCAGCACTGTTTAGCAGCGTGCTGAGCGCCGCCTCTGTTCACGACAAAGCAGGCGATTACGGCACACCCCCGGAGGGGATCGATGAGATAACCGCCCTTGGCTATCTCATCGACAGCTCGGCGGCGGACATGCCCGGCCCACGAGACACGTGAGGCGATTCATCATTCAGCTATCGGGAGTAATCCGAAATGACAGCATTTTCCATCCTTGAACTGGTCCGCGTGACTGAAGATACGGACGCGGGTGCGGCCCTCAACAATGCGCGCGACATGGCGGCCCATGCGGAGCGCTTGGGCTACAAGCGCGTGTGGGTGGCCGAGCACCACAACATGGAAGGCATTGCCAGTGCCGCCACCTCCATTGTCATCGCCCACATCGCAGGGGGTACCAAGACGATCCGGGTCGGCGCCGGCGGCATCATGCTGCCCAACCACGCGCCCTACGTTATTGCCGAGCAGTTCGGTACGCTGGAGCGGCTCTACCCCGGGCGCATCGACCTGGGCCTTGGCCGGGCGCCGGGCACCGATCAGGTGGCGGTGCGCGCCATGCGCCGCCCCGCCAACGCATCGGACCACTTTCCCCAGGATGTCCGGGAGCTTCAGGCGTTTCTAGGGCCGGCCACACCCGAGCAACGCATTCTTGCGGTACCGGGCACCGGCACAAACGTACCGCTGTGGATACTCGGGTCCAGCCATTTCGGGGCGGCGTTGGCGGCCGAGTTCGGGCTGCCTTATGCGTTCGCTTCGCATTTTGCACCCGACCTGCTGATGCCTGCGTTGGAGATCTACCGCAGCCGCTTCAAGCCGTCGCAACAACTTGCCAAGCCCTATGCGGTTGCCGGTATCAACGTTATCGCCGCCGATACCGACGCCCAAGCAAAGCGGCTCGCGACTACCCAGCAGATGTCTTTCGCCGATCTGTTAAGCGCGCGGCGCGGGCTGAGCAAGCCGCCCATCGACGATATCGAGACCTACTGGTCGGGGCGTGAAAAGGCCCAGGCCAAGAACATGCTGGCGCGTTCGGTTTTTGGTTCAGTAGAAACCGTGCGTACCGGGTTGCAAGACTTCATTACCGAAACGGGCGCCGATGAAGTGATGATCGTCTGCGATGTTTATGAGCATCAGGCGCGCCTGCGTTCGCTCGAACTGATCGCAGAGGCGATGAAACCCTAAGTTCCTGGCTGTGTGTCTGCATTAAATGTTGCCAGCGCCGTCGGGCAGGCTTAACTGGCAGATACGTGCGCACGGTGGTGGGCCGTGTGAGCAGCCAGTTCGGAGGATTCGCCCGCTGCGGCGAGTTGGGATAGCAAGGCGCAGTGACTGGGCAGCTCGCCGCGCGGGAATACTGCGCTGGCGAGGGGTGGCTCGTCGAGCATCCGGTTTACAGCTCACCCGCCTGCAGCGAGCGACGTCCCCCTACGTCAGCTGACAACGTTTCACGCTCGTTTCGGCCCGCGGTAGAGTCCTCCACCCGGGCTGCGGTGTCAGGCAGGGTAACGGCGGTGTAAGAAAACGGTGGCATGATCCCTCCACCAATGGCTTGAGCGATACGGACCGAGCAGTGAGGTGGCCGTGAACTGCCGCTTCGTTTTCACTGTCATCTATGCAATTCTTTTGCTTTGCCTAGCCCCAGGAGTGCGTTATGGACAGTGAACGCAAGGCCTCCACGATCAATCCCCACGTCTTCTACCCCTCGGCTGTATTGATCTTTGCATTGGTGCTGTTCGCAGTCCTTATGCCGGACACCGCCCAGCAGGTGTTCGGCCAGGCGCAGGCCTGGATCACAGTCAATGCCAGCTGGTTCTACATCCTGGCAGTGGCCATTTTCCTGATGGCCAGTGTGTTCTTGGCAATCAGCCGCTACGGCGACATCAAGCTGGGCCCGGATCACAGCGAGCCGGACTTTGCCAATTACAGCTGGTTCGCCATGTTGTTCTCGGCCGGGATGGGCATTGGCCTGATGTTCTTCGGCGTGGCCGAGCCGGTGATGCATTACCTGGCGCCGCCGGTTGGTGAGGGCGGTACTGCAGACGCGGCCCGCGAGGCGATGAAGATCACCTTCTTCCACTGGGGGCTGCACGCTTGGGCCGTTTACGCCATTGTTGCCCTGACCCTGGCCTACTTCGGCTACCGGCACGGGTTGCCGCTGACCATGCGTTCGGCGCTGTATCCGCTGATTGGCGAGCGCATTTATGGCCCCATCGGCCACGCGGTGGATATCTTCGCCGTGCTGGGTACGGTGCTGGGTGTGGCGACCTCGCTGGGGTTTGGCGTGGCGCAGATCAACAGCGGCCTGAATCACCTGTTCGACGTACCGATTGGCGTCGGCGTGCAAATCATTCTGATCGTAATCGCCATGGGCCTGGCCACGCTGTCCTTGGTCACTGGGCTGGACCGGGGTATCCGTATCCTCTCCGAAACCAATCTGCTGCTCGCGCTGTTGCTGATGCTGATCATCCTGATGGTCGGGCCGACCGTCTTCCTGCTCAAGGCGTACGTGGAAAATACCGGCGCCTACCTGTCGGAGATCGTCTACAAGACTTTCAACCTGTATGCCTACAACCCGACCGACTGGATCGGCGGCTGGACGCTGTTCTATTGGGGCTGGTGGATTGCCTGGTCGCCGTTTGTGGGAATGTTCATCGCGCGCATTTCCAAGGGACGAACGATTCGTGAGTTCATGGGTGGCGTGCTGCTGGTGCCAGCCGGCTTCACGCTGATGTGGATGACGGTGTTTGGCGATGCGGCGATCTACATGATCCATATCGAGGGAATCGCGAGCCTCGGCGAGGCGGTCCAGGCGGACAGTGCGATGGCTTTGTTCGCGTTCCTTGAAGAGTTCCCGCTGGGCTTTGTGCTGTCGATGTTTGCGATCGTAATGGTATTTGTGTTCTTCATCACTTCGGCCGACTCCGGTGCCTTGGTAGTGGATATGCTGGCATCGGGGGGCAGCAGCCATACGGCGTTGTGGCAGAAGCTGTTCTGGGCCGGAACCATGGCGGCGGTGGCTATTTCGCTGCTATTGGCCGACGGCCTGACCGCCCTGCAGACCGCCACCATTGCCAGTGCCTTGCCGTATACCATTTTCCTGCTGGTGGCCACTTGGGGGCTGTTCAAGGCATTGAGGCGCGACGCCACCAAGCGGCGTGTGCGCTATCAGTCGCTGAGCCTGTCACAGGCCCATGGCCAGGCGGACAGCTGGCAGCGACGGCTACGCAGCATGGTGATGATGCCGCGGCGTAGCCATGTGATGCGCTTTATCGAAGAAGTGGTCAGCCCAGCTTGTGAGGCGGTGGCCGAAGAGCTGCGCAAGCAGGGGTTTGATGTGCAGGTAGACAGCTCAGGAACCGAAACGATACGGCTGGTGGTGCGCCATGCCAATGAGCCGGACTTCAGCTACGGCGTGCGCCCCCGTTCCCTGGTGCAGCCCAGCTTTATCGTCAGCGACGATGAAGAGAACGAAGAGCGCAAATATTTCCGCGCCGAGGTGTATTTAAATGAGGGCGGGCAGGATTACGACATCATGGGCTGGAGCCGTGAAGGCGTGATCGGCGATATCCTCGACCAGTACGAGCGGCACCGGCACTTCGTGCATGTGGTGCGTTAAAAGGATCGAACCGGGCGGGCGTTGGCGGATGGTCAAAGCTGGTCGGGACAATTTGTCGCAAGGGGCGGGAGGTCTGACCGAGGAATTTGACTCGCCCTGTTCATCGGCAGGTGAGAAAATATCTCATCTTTAACCGATGGCAGGGCAGTCATGAGCGTTACTCGCAGACAACTCCTCGCTGGCCTGGCCGGCCTCGGTGTCATCGGCTTCAGCGCCGGCGGCGTGCGCTACTGGCTGGGTCGGCCGGAAGACGTCGCAACCCATGACTACGAGCTGATCGCCGCGCCTCTGGATGTGGAGCTTGTGCCCGGCTTCAAGACGCCGGCCTGGGCCTACGGCGGCCAGGCGCCGGGTCTGGAGCTGCGGTGTCGGCAGGGGGAGCGGTTGCGGGTGCGCTTTATCAATCGGTTGAGTGAAGCGACCACCATCCACTGGCATGGAATTCGCCTGCCGCTGGAAATGGATGGCGTACCGTACCTATCGCAATTGCCGGTGCTGCCGGGCGAGTATTTCGACTACGACTTCATCTGCCCGGACGCCGGCAGCTTCTGGTATCACCCGCACACCGCCAGTGGCGAACAACTGGGCCGGGGCCTTGTGGGCCCGCTGATTGTCGAAGAGCGTGCGCCGAGCGGTTTTCGCCATGAGCGCACCCTGAGCCTCAAGCACTGGCATGTGGACAAGCAGGGCGCTTTCACGGCCTTCAGCGTGCCGCGCGAAGCGGCGCGGGGCGGCACGCCGGGGCTGTTGTCCTCGGTCAATGGCACGCACAACCCGACCCTCGAACTCCCTGCCGGGCAGGTCGTGCGGCTGCGCCTACTCAATCTGGACAACACCCTGACCTACCGACTGATGCTGCCGGGTGTCGAGGCGCGCATTTATGCGTTGGATGGCAATCCCGTCGAGCCACGCCCGCTGGGTAAGGAATACTGGCTGGGGCCGGGCATGCGCATCGAGCTGGGGGTACGGGTGCCGGAAGCCGGGCGGGAGATTCCGCTGCGCAATGGCCCGCTGCGTCTGGCGACACTGAAAAGTGTGGCTAGCAGTGAGACCCCCGGCAGTTGGCCGCCGGCGCTGCAGGCCAACCCGATTGCCGAACCGGACCTGAGCCGTGCCGAAAAGATGCGCTTCAACTTCGAGTGGGCGGGTGCAGTGTCGGTGGGCGTAGAGCAGGGCGGTGCCCACAGCTTCTGGCAGATCAACGGCCAGGCCTGGGACATCGATGACAAGAGCTGCGTCGAGCGGCCCATCGCGACGCTGAACAAAGACGGCCACTACATTTTCGAGCTGCGTAACCTCAGCCAGTACCAGCACCCGATTCACCTGCACGGCATGAGCTTCAAGGTGCTGTCTTCGAACCGCAAGACAATCACACCCTATTTCACCGACACCTACCTGCTGGGCAAGAACGAAACCGCCCAAGTGGCGCTGGTGGCGGATAACCCCGGCATCTGGATGTTCCATTGCCACGTCATCGACCATATGGAAACCGGGCTGATGGCGGCCATTGAGGTGGTGTGACGCAGCGGCAAGCTGCAAGCCGCAAGCTACAAGAAGCCCATAAGCAGAGCCGGGCCTTCGCTTTAACGTGCCGCTTGAAGCTTGCCGCTCGAAGCTTACAATCGCCGCTTTCCGCTTGCCGGTAGAACCATGCGCAGAATCAAGATCATCGACCGTTCCCGTGACGAGCATTTCATGCGCGAAGCGCTGGTTCTGGCTGCCAAGGGCGCTGAACTGGGCGAGGTGCCGGTGGGGGCGGTGTTGGTGCAGGACGGCGAAATCATCGGCCAGGGGTTCAACTCACCCATCAGCCGCCACGATCCCAGCGGCCATGCCGAGATGGTGGCGATCCGTGCCGCCGCCGAAGCGCTGCAAAATTACCGCCTGCCGGGTAGCACTCTGTACGTGACCCTGGAACCGTGCAGCATGTGCGCGGGGTTGATCGTGCATTCGCGCGTGGAGCGCGTGGTGTATGGCGCCACCGAGCCGCGTGCTGGAGTGGCGGTCAGCCGCGGTCAATTCTTCAGTCAGGACTTCCTCAACCACCGCGTGCTGGTCGAGGGCGGCGTGCTGGCCGAGGAGTGCGGGGCGATTCTCAAGGCGTTTTTCAAGGCGCGTCGGTAATCCCTTCACGCGTTGAAGCGCGTGTATCAAAGAGTGCCAAGGAATTTTCATGGAACAGATAAAAAGGGCCGTCAGCGGCCTGTGGGTGCTGGCAGCGGTCGGTGTGGCGTTGTCGGTCGCCGTTTCCTGGGCAGGCGTGCTGGAGCAACTGTCGACTGAATACCTAGACGGCGCCTTGCTACAGGCGGCCACTGCGTTCGCCGTCGCACGGGTACTGAATGCCCTGATTTCGTTACTCCAGTCGGTCGAAATCAGCGTGATGGTGGCCAGCGTGCATCCGGGCGAGCTGCTGGACCCGATCAATGATCTGGTCGAGCAGTTTTCTAAGGTGATGCAGTGGGCTATTGGCTCGCTGGTCATCCAGAAGGTCATGCTCGGCGTGGTGTCCCACAAGCTGTTCACTGTCGCGTTGACGGGGATCGCCGCTGTGGTGCTGGTCTGTTCGCTGCTGGTCCCGACGTCTCGCGGCACGCTCCTGCTGTTCCGGGCGTTTCTATGCTGCGTGTTTCTGCGCTTGGCCCTGGCGCTAAGCGTTTTACTGAATGCCGCGGTGGACCATGCGTTTCTCAGCGACCCGGTACGTGACGATGTGGCTCTGCTGGATGCCTTACCCAGCCAAGTCGATGTATTGGGCATGCAGGGTGTTCCTCTGGAAGCGCTGGAGGATGGTGCGTTGAGCGCGTTGCAAGCCCAGCAGAACACCCTGCAGGCTGAGCGAGATGTGCTGCTGGAGCAGATCGAGCGTTCGAAGCCAGACATGGAGCAGGCTCGTCAGACATTGGCCGAGCAAGAACGCGACAGCAGTTTGAGCCAGCGCCTGGGCATGAACCGTAGCGTTGAGCATCAGGCCATGGTGGAGCGTTTGGGCGCGCTTGAAGCTGAGTGGGAAGCGGCGCACGAGGCGTTGGCGAGCAAGGAGCGCCGGCTGCTGGGCGTGGAGAAGGAGCGCTTGGCGCTGGCGCAGGCCAAGGAGAAATCCCAGGATGGTTTCTGGTCGCATTTCAGCGACAAAGTCTCCGGCTGGGGCCGTTCCGCCGCCAGCCTGACAGACGTGGAAACCTACAAAGGCATCAAGGCTAAGCTCGAGGCGGTGATCGACACGCTGATTCGCCTCATGGCCTTTTTCATTCTCAAGTCGATTTTGCTGCCGGTGCTGTTTATCTATTTGCTGATCCGGGGGTTCCGCTTGATCTGGCAGTCCGAGATGAAGATGCCCAGCGTGCATCGCGCCTAGGGTCTGTTCCCGCTTCGGCACGAGCCGCGTTGCTGCGTCAAATGACGCCAGGCCAGGCGCGGGACGCAGGCAATGGTTGTTCCCTTGCCAAGTCACGCAACGCCGCATGGCGCCATTTGCCGCGCAACCCGAAGGGACGGGCCCGTTTTTGCGCGATCCAGCGTTTCTCGTCGCTTATTTGGAACGACCAAACTGCGCGACTCGTGCCTTGTGTCGCGAAAAAACGGGCTCCGTCGCGGCCGTGCGCGAAACGGGAACAGACCCTAGAAGAAGCCCCGCAGATGCGGGGCTTCTTTTGGTTACTGGGCTTCGGCCTTGAGCATCGCCTGGCGCTGGCGCCATTCCATGAAGGTCTTCAGCAGCAGGGTGAGCAGCGCCATGCAGGCGAGCAGGGCAGCGGCGGTAAAGGCGGCGGCGGTCTTGTAGTCGTTGTTCAACTGGTCGACCAGCAGCGGCAGGGTCAGCGTCTGGTTCATGATGGTGCCGGACACCACCGACACCGCGCCGAACTCGCCGACTGCGCGGGCGTTGGTGACCACCACGCCATACAGCAGCGCCCACTTGATGTTCGGCAGGGTCACGTGGCGAAAGATCTGCCAGCCGCTGGCACCCAGCGTCAGTGCGGCGGTTTCTTCCTCGGTGCCCTGTGATTGCATGGTCGGGATCAGGATGCGCGCCACATAGGGTGCGGTGACGAACACGGTGACCATGATGATGCCCGGCCAGGCGAACATCAGCTGGATATCGCGATCGTAAAACCACTGGCCGACCACGCCTTCGACGCCATAAATCACCAGGTAGCACAGGCCAGCCACCACGGGGGACACCGCGTAGGGAATGTCGATCAGGGTGGACAATAGGCGGCGGCCGCGAAAATCGTAATGGGTCACGCACCAGGCCAGGCAGATGCCGAACACCAGGTTGATCGGCACGGTGACCACCGCTACCAGCACGGTGAGCATGATTGCGTGGAGCATGTAGTCTTCGGATAGGTTCGACCACAGCAGGCCGAGGCCGCCACTCAGCGCCTTGGTGAAGATCAGCGCCAGCGGGACCAGCAGCAGCAGGGTGACGGTGGCGAGGCCCAGGCCGATGAGCAGCCATTGATGCCAATAAACGGGTTTTTTCATTTCTTGCGCTGCCAGCGGAAGATGTGGCTCTGGATCACCTGCAGGGTGAACAGCATGGCCAGGGAGGCGAGCAGAATGACCGAGGCGATCGCCGAAGCGGCCCCGTAGTCGAATTCCTGCAGGCGGACAAAGATCATCAGCGAGGACACTTCGGTTTTGAACGGCATGTTGCCGGCGATCATGATCACCGCGCCGAACTCACCCAGGCCGCGCACGAAGGATTGCGCCGCGCCGGTAATCAGGGCGGGATACAGGGTCGGCAGAATCACGTAGAAAAAGATCTGCAACTTGCTGGCGCCCAGGGTGCGGCCGGCTTCTTCGTAGTCGTTGCCCATTTCCAGGAGGACCGGCTGCACCGTGCGCACCACGAAGGGCAGGCTGGTAAATGTCATGGCGATCAGGATGCCGGGGTAGGCGTAGGCGATCTTGATGCCCACTGCATCGAACCACTGGCCCAGCCAGCCACCGGGTACCAGCAATGTGGCCAGGGTCAGGCCAGCCACCGAGGTGGGCAGGGCGAAAGGCAGGTCCACCAGGGCATCCACCAGACGGCGACCCGGAAAGTCGTAGCGGGTAATGATCCAGGCCAGTAACAGACCGATCAGCGTCGCGGCGATGGTCGAGTAGAAGGCGCCACTGACGGTGACCCAGTAACTGGCCACCACGCGGCGATCACTGATCGCTTGCCAGTACTGTGCCCAGGACAGGTCGCTGACGTACACCAGCAAGGCGGAAATCGGAAACAGGATGACCAGCGACAGGTACAGGGTGCTGATGCCGAAGCTCAGCCCGAAACCTGGCAGGGTGGGTGCCTGATGAAAGAAGCGGAAGGTATTAAGCGTCACGGGAAATCGCTTGTCCTACTGAAAAAAAGACGCAGCGGCTCGCTACAAAAAGCGACGCCGCCCACTGCGGGCGGCGTAGTTTACAGGAGCGAAACTCAGTTGGGGCTTTGCGCCAGCAGCTGGTCGAGTACGCCGTTGCTGCCGAAATGCTTCGCGGTGATCTCGTCCCAGCTGCCGAGCACCTCGGTGGGGTTGATCAGCTTGACCTTGGCGAACTGCGCCTCGGTGGCCTTGACCACTTCCGGATGGTGCACGCGCAGGTTGAAGGTCGTCAGCAGCTGCTGCACATCCTGGGTGTACTGGAAGTTGAGGAACTCGGTGGCCTGCTTGCGGGTGCCCTTCTGGTCGACCACCTTGTCGACAATGGCCACCGGGAACTCGGCCAGCACGCTCAGCGGCGGAATCACCGGCTGGAACTTGCCCGCGGCGAAGTCGGGATGCTTGGCGATGTTGATCACTTCAGATTCAAAGGTCAGCAGGGCATCACCCTGGCCGTTCTGGGCAAACGCCACGGTGGCGCCACGGCCCCCGGTGGGGAAGTTTTCCACGTTGTGCAGCAGCTTACCGACGAACTTCTTGATCTTGGCTTCGTCGCCGTTGAACTTCTCGTTGGCAAACAGCCAGGCCGCCAGGTAGGTGTAACGAGCGTTGCCGGAGGTTTTCGGGTTGGGGAACACCACCTTCACGTCATCGCGCACCAGGTCGTCCCAGCTCTGGATGTTCTTCGGGTTGCCCTCACGCACCAGGAAACCGATGGTGCTGTAGTAGGGCGAGCTGTTGTTGGGGAACTCGGTGGCCCAGTCGGCATTGAGCAGGCGGCGCTTGGCGAGGATGTCCACGTCTGTCACCTGGTTGAAGGTGACGGTGTCGACCTTCTTGCCCTGAATGATGTCTTGCGCCTGCTTGGAGGTGCCGGCGAAGGATTGGTCAACCTTGATGTCATCGCCCGTAGTGGCTTTCCAATGAGCGATGAACTTCGGGTTGATTTCAGTGAACAGTTCGCGCGCAACGTCGTAGGAGGCGTTAAGCAGCGGGGTGCTGTCGGCCTGGGCGGTGGCGCCGAACAGCGTGGACGTCAGGGCGGTGGCCAGCAACAGTTTCTTGAACATTAAGGCTTCCTCGCACAGCCGCAGGGGCGTGAATTGATGTGACCGGGTTTGGTCAGCGATGGAAGGCATTCTGCGCGATAGCTATATGCTATGAAAATACGAAAATCGCATACTCATATGTTTTTATTGAATAAGCAGGCAGGTGAAAGGCGAATGGCAGTGAATCACGGCTCGCACTGCGAAGCGCGATTAATACCGCAAGCTGAAATTGGGGAGGCCGTCGCCGGCCGTGGTCAGAGCGGGGGTTCGATGATCAGCTCAGGCTTGTGGATGCCAGGAATATGGAAGCCTCGCTCGGCAAGTTGGGTGTCTTCCAGTTGGGGCAGGGTGGACCAGGTGAGGATGTCGTAATAACGGCGAATGTTGGCCACGTAATGCACCGGCTCGCCGCCGCGGGCATAACCGTAGCGTGTCTTGGTGTACCACTTCTTTTGTGCCAGGCGCGGCAGGATCTTTTTCACGTCCAGCCATTTATTCGGGTCCAGCCCTGCACCCTGGGTCAGCTTGCGGGCATCCTCGAGGTGACCACCGCCCACGTTGTAGGCGGCAAGGGCGAACCAGGTGCGGTCCGGCTCGACGATGCTGTCGGGGAGGCCGTGATAGACGTGGGCGAAATACTTGGCGCCGCCCTGGATGCTCTGCGTGGGGTCGAGTCGATTGGAGACACCCATGGCCTTGGCGGTGTTCTGGGTCAGCATCATCAGGCCGCGTACGCCGGTCTTGGACACGGCGTTGGGCTTCCAATGGGATTCCTGATAGCCGATGGCGGCGAGCAGGCGCCAATCGATACGGTATTCGTCGGCCGCGCGGCGAAATTGCTGCTCATAGCGCGGCAGCCGTTGCTGCAGGTGTTTGGCAAAGGTATTCGCGCCGACAAAGCCGAGTACCTCAAGATGCCCGTAGTAGCGTTCACTCAGGCGCTGCAGGAAGCCTTCTTTTTCGACGCGCTCGAGAAAGGCATCGATCCGGTTCAGTAGGCTGCGATCTTCGCCTGCGGCCACTGCCCAGTTCAGGGTGCCGGTGTCGCCCAGGTCGAAAGCCACACGAATGCGTGGAAAGTACACCTGATTGATGGCCAGCTCGTTGGAGTCCACCACGGTCAGCGCCAATTGACCTTCATCCACCATGCGCAGCAGGTCGACGGCCTCAACTGCATCGGATTCTTCGTACTCCAGTCTCGGCAGCAAGGTCTTGAGCTCAGCCAGCTGTTCGGCATGGCTGCTGCCTTTGACCACCATGATAGGCAGGCCGACCAGCTCAGGGGGGCGTCTGGGGCGAGTCTGTCCGTTGCGGTAGATGACCTGCGAGGTGACGTCCAGGTAAGGGCGCGACAACTGAACTTGGGAGAGGCGGGACTTGCCCGTGATCAGTCCGGAAACGGCCAGAACCGGACCGCCGGGTTCGTTGAGACGGGTATAGAGGTCGTCCAGGTTCTCGGCGGTTTCGATGCGCAGCTCGACGCCCAGGTCGTTGGCGAAGCGTTCCAGTAATTCGTATTCGAAACCGCTGCCGCCGTTGCGGTCCTGGAAATAGGTGGAAGGGCTGTTGCGGGTAATCACGCGCAGCATGCCTTCCCCCTTTACGCGCTCAAGGGTAGGAGGCTGTTTGGCCTCGCAGCCCATGAGTATCAGGAAGAGACTGGTTGCCAATAGCCGGCAGGTGTAGCGCATGCTGAACGCAGATTGGGCAAACATGACGCGCATTATACGCAATGCCGGCGGTGGGCCATATCTAGACAGCGGAAAAACCCTCTGATAGCGGCAGCACGATTTCGAATCCGCCTGTAGCAGGCTTTAGCCTAGAGCGTCGGCATAGGGTAGAATGCGTCGTTTCCCGCTCCCCCTTCCGAGGCTGTTCCGACAATGTTGATCCTGCGCGGCGCTCCCGCCCTTTCTGCCTTCCGCCACGGCAAATTGCTTGAGCAACTGACCAGCAAGGTTCCAGCGGTGACTGGGCTGTACGCCGAGTTCGCACACTTTGCCGATGTGGCCGGTGAGTTGACCGATGCTGAGCAGGCCGTATTGGCACGTCTGCTCAAGTACGGTCCCAGTGTTCCGGTGCAGGAGCCTGCGGGTCGGCTGTTCCTCAGCGTGCCGCGCTTCGGCACCTTGTCGCCCTGGTCGAGCAAGGCCAGCGATATCGCCCACAACTGCGGCCTGGGCAAGATTCAGCGCCTGGAGCGTGGTATCGCCTACTACGTGGCCGGCGATCTGAGCACCGCCGATATTGCCCAGGTAACGGCACTGTTGCATGACCGCATGACGCAAATGGTGCTGCAGCGCTTCGAAGAAGCCGCCGGCCTGTTCAGTCATGCCCAGCCCAAGCCGCTGACCGTCGTGGATGTGCTGGGCGGCGGTCGCGCCGCGCTGGAAAAGGCCAACGCCGAATTGGGCCTGGCCCTGGCGGAAGACGAGATCGACTACCTAGTCAAGAGTTTTGGTGACCTGGGCCGCAATCCCCATGACATCGAATTGATGATGTTTGCCCAGGCCAACTCCGAACACTGCCGTCACAAGATTTTCAATGCCAGCTGGGACATCGACGGCGAAAGTCAGGAAAAGTCCCTGTTCGGCATGATCAAGAACACCTTCCAGATGAACAGCGAGGGTGTGCTGTCCGCGTACAAGGACAACGCCGCCGTAATCGTCGGCCACACCGCCGGGCGTTTCTACCCGAACCCGCAGACCGGCGAGTACGCCGCCAATCAGGAACCCGTCCATATCCTGATGAAGGTGGAAACCCACAACCACCCGACAGCCATCGCGCCGTTCCCCGGTGCCTCCACCGGCTCGGGTGGCGAGATTCGCGACGAAGGCGCCACCGGGCGCGGTGCCAAGCCGAAGGCTGGCCTGACCGGTTTCACCGTCTCCAACCTGAACATCCCCGGTTTCGAACAGCCCTGGGAAGTGCCCTATGGCAAGCCCGAGCGCATCGTCACGCCGTTGGACATCATGATCGAAGGCCCGTTGGGCGGCGCTGCGTTCAACAACGAATTCGGTCGTCCGGCGCTGACCGGCTATTTCCGTACTTTCGAGCAGGCGGTCAACAGCCCGCGCGGCGAAGAAGTGCGCGGCTACCACAAGCCGATCATGCTGGCTGGCGGTATGGGCAACATCCGTGAAGACCACGTGCAGAAGGCCGAGATTTCGGTGGGCGGCAAGCTGATCGTCCTCGGCGGCCCGGCCATGCTCATCGGTCTGGGCGGCGGTGCTGCGTCCTCGATGGCCACCGGCGCCAGTGCCGCTGATCTGGACTTCGCCTCGGTGCAGCGCGAAAACCCGGAAATGGAACGCCGTTGCCAGGAAGTCATCGACCGTTGCTGGCAGCTGGGCGAAAACAACCCGATCAAGTTCATCCACGACGTCGGCGCGGGCGGTCTGTCCAATGCCTTCCCGGAGCTGGTCAACGACGCCGGCCGCGGCGGTCGCTTCGAACTGCGCAACGTGCCCAACGATGAGCCGGGCATGAGCCCGCTGGAAATCTGGTGCAACGAATCCCAGGAGCGTTATGTGCTCTCGGTGGATGCCGCTGATCTCGAGCGTTTTGCTGCCATTTGCGAACGCGAGCGCTGCCCCTTCGCAGTGGTTGGCGAGGCCACCGAGGAGCCTCACCTGACCGTGGCCGACAGCCACTTCGACAACAAGCCCGTGGACATGCCGCTCAACGTGCTGCTCGGCAAGGCGCCGCGCATGCACCGCAGCGCCAACCGCGAAGCGGAGCAGGGCGACGATTTCGCTGCTGCCCAGGTGGATATCGAAGAAGCGGCCAGCCGTGTGCTGCGCCACCCGGCTGTCGCGAGCAAGAGTTTCCTGATCACCATTGGCGACCGCACCATTACCGGTCTGGTGGCGCGCGACCAGATGGTCGGCCCCTGGCAGGTACCGGTCGCCGACTGCGCTGTGACTGCGACCAGTTTCGATGTCTACACCGGCGAAGCCATGGCCATGGGCGAACGCACGCCGCTGGCACTGCTGGACGCACCGGCTTCCGGGCGTATGGCCATTGGTGAAACCGTCACCAACCTGGCGGCTTCGCGCATTGGCAAGCTCGGCGACATCCGTTTGTCCGCCAACTGGATGGCCGCTGCCGGTCATCCGGGCGAAGATGCCCGCCTGTACGACACCGTCAAGGCAGTCGGCATGGAGTTGTGCCCGGAGCTGGGCATCACCATCCCGGTGGGCAAGGACTCGATGTCCATGAAGACCCGCTGGCAGGATGAGGGCGCGGAGAAGAGCGTGACCTCGCCGCTGTCGCTGATCGTGACAGGGTTTGCGCCGGTCACCGATATTCGCAAGACCCTGACACCGCAACTGCGCCTGGACAAGGGCGAAACCGACCTGATCCTGATCGATCTGGGTCGTGGCCAGAACCGTATGGGCGCTTCGATCCTCGCCCAGGTGTACGGCAAGCTCGGTCGCCAGACACCGGATGTCGATGATGCAGAAGATCTCAAAGCGTTCTTCGCGGTGATCCAGGGACTGAACCAGGACGACCGCCTGTTGGCCTATCACGACCGCTCCGACGGCGGTCTGCTGACCACCGCTCTGGAAATGGCCTTCGCCGGTCACTGCGGCCTGGACCTGTGCCTGGATGCACTGGTCGACGACGCCAAAGAACTGGCCGCCGTGCTGTTCAACGAAGAACTCGGCGCAGTGATCCAGGTGCATCAGGACCACACCGCCGAAGTGCTGGCGCAGTTCAGCGCTGCTGGCCTGGGCGACTGCGTGGCGGTGATCGGCAAACCGGTCAACGGTCCGCACGTGGCCATCAGTTACAACGGCCAGCCGGTATTTGGCGGCGAGCGTCGTCTGTTGCAGCGTCAGTGGAGCGAAACCAGCTATCAGATCCAGCGCCTGCGCGATAACGCCGACTGCGCTGATCAGGAATTCGAGGTCCTTCTCGACGAGGAGAATCCGGGCCTGACCGCCACGCTGTCCTTCGATGTGAATCAGGACATCGCTGCGCCCTACATCAAGAAGGGCCTGCGCCCGCAAGTGGCCATCCTGCGCGAGCAGGGCGTCAACGGTCAGGTGGAAATGGCCGCGGCCTTCGATCGTGCAGGCTTCAGCACCATCGATGTGCACATGAGCGATATCCTGTCTGGACGCATCAGCCTGGAGCAGTTCAAGGGTCTGGTGGCGTGCGGCGGCTTTTCTTACGGCGACGTACTGGGGGCCGGTGAAGGCTGGGCCAAGTCGATCCTGTTCAATGCCCGTGCCCGTGATGGTTTCCAGGCGTTCTTTGAACGCAAGGACAGCTTTGCTCTGGGCGTGTGCAATGGCTGCCAGATGATGAGCAACCTGTACGAGTTGATTCCCGGCACCGAAAATTGGCCGCGCTTCGTGCGCAACCGCTCCGAGCAGTTCGAAGCGCGCCTGGCCATGGTTCAAGTGCAGGAATCGGCATCGATCTTCCTGCAGGGCATGGCTGGCTCGCGCCTGCCGATCGCCATCGCCCACGGTGAAGGCCATGCCGAGTACGAGAGTGAAGAGGCCCTGTTGCAGGCGGACCTTTCCGGCAACGTGGCGCTGCGCTTCATCGACAACCACGGCAAGGTCACCGAAAGCTACCCGGCGAACCCGAACAGCTCGCCGCGCGGTATCACCGGCCTTTGCAACAAGGACGGTCGCGTCACCATCATGATGCCGCACCCGGAGCGCGTGTTCCGCGCTGTGCAGAACTCCTGGCGCCCGGATGAATGGCAGGAAGACGCCGGCTGGATGCGCATGTTCCGCAATGCGCGGGTATGGGTGGACTGATCGCCCGATCCTGAGTCACAACAAAGGCCATATTGAAAAATATGGCCTTTTGTTTTTTGGAGGCGACAAGCCCGTTGGCAAAATGGCGGCGGGCTGCCGGACAGCGTCCTGCTACGGGCGGGGCCGCGCTACAGAACGGTGCCGCTGACGCCAGCAGAAATTCATCGAGGAGAACGACGCATGTACAAACTCTGCTTCTTCGTGCCGGACAGCCATGTGCAGGCGGTCAAGGACGTTCTGTTCACCGCCGGCGCCGGGCGCATCGGCAATTACGAGCAGTGTTGCTGGCAGGTGCTGGGCCAGGGCCAGTTCCGTCCATTGCCAGGCAGTAATCCTTCCCTTGGCGAAAGCGGGGTAGTTGAAGCGGTCGAGGAATGGAAGGTGGAAATGGTCGTCGCCGATGAGCTAATCCAGTCGGCGGTGGTGGCCCTGAAGCAAACCCACCCCTATGAAACCCCGGCCTACGAAGTGTACCGGCTCGAGGTGTTCTAGCCGGCCGTTGAAGACGGGTTCACGTGTTTCAAGGCCTGATTTCAATCAACGTGCCATCGCTGACCAGGTCCCAGATCTCGCGCATGTCGTCGTTTTTCAGGGCAATACAGCCTTCGGTCCAATCCAGGCCATGGAAATACCACTCCGGATAGTCGTCATCCAGCGGGGTGCCGTGCAGCATGATCGCCCCGCCAGGCTGAACGCCCTCGCGTCGTGCTCGGGCCGAGTCACGGATGTTGGGGTAGGAGATATGCATGGCCAGGTTGAATTTATCACTGTGCTTGCGCCAGTCGAGCCAATACAAGCCTTCAGGGGTGCGCTTGTCGCCTTCGTACAGTTTATGGCCGACGGGTTGCTTGCCCAGTGAAACCTTGTAGCTCTTCAAGGTTTTGCCGCGGCTGATCAAATGCAGCTGACGGTCGGATTTGATCACCAGCACCTTATCGATGCGTGGAATGTGGGTGATCGTCAAGGAGGCAAAGGCCAGGGGGCTGCAGCAAAGCAACAGGGTGAGCATCCAGCGCATCGAGATCGATTCCACAGCGTTATGAAGAGATTCGGTGGTGTTTCTGCAGGTAGGCCAGCAGCGGCTCGATCGGCTCGTTGCGCACGGGGAATTCGGCGAGATGCCGATCGGCAAAAAAGCATTCTAAGGTGCGGCCTATGGTCGGAAAAGCCAGATCCGACCAAGGAACGTCACGCTCATGGAAAAGCCGTACGTCCAGGCTTTCTTCGCCAGCGGCAAAATCAAGATCGCTCAGTTCGGCGCGAAACAGCATGTACACCTGATTGATATGCGGCAGATCGAACAGGGTATACAGCCTGAGATTGCGTACCCGCGCGCAGGCTTCCTCAAGGGTTTCTCGTTCGGCGGCCTGCTGCACGGTTTCACCGTTTTCCATGAAGCCGGCCGGCAGTGTCCACAAGCCGCGCCGCGGTTCGATGGCGCGCCGGCACAGTAGCACCTGCTCGCCCCATACGGGCAGGCAGCCAGCGACGATACGCGGATTCTGGTAGTGGATCGTCTCGCAACTCGTGCAGACAAAACGCAGGCGGTTATCGCCGAGGGGAATGCGCAGGGTCACCACGTCACCGCACTCTGGGCAGAACTTCATGGTCTCTCCTTTAGGGTCTGTCTGCAATCTTGGCCTTGCATGCCCGGCGCAGCAAGCGTAGGCGACCCGTGGATGAGAAGGGTCTTGGGCGCGTTTGTGCTTCATGCCATGATGGACCCGGAATAAGAGGACGAGGGCGAACATGCAGGACAAATTGCTCCAGCGTATACGCGGCTACAGCCCGCAATTATTGATGACCTCAGGCAGTTTTCCCGAGGCTGCGGTATTGATGCCCATAACCCGTGGCGATGAGCCCGAACTGGTCTTGACGTTGCGTGCCAGCGGGCTGTCGACTCACGGCGGCGAAGTGGCTTTTCCCGGTGGTCGGCGCGACCCGGAAGACCGCGATCTTATGCACACGGCGCTACGCGAAGCTCAGGAGGAAGTAGGGCTGCCTCCCGGATTGGTGGAGATGGTCGGGCCGTTGAGCACACTGGTGTCGCGCCATGGCATCAAGGTCACGCCTTACGTCGGTCTGGTGCCGGATTATGTTGAATACCGGCCCAACGACGGCGAAATTGCCGCCGTGTTTTCCGTGCCGTTGCGTTTTTTTCTCGATACACCCACTGAAGTTACCCACCGCATCGATTTTCGTGGTGAGAGCTTTTACGTACCCTGCTACCGCTATGGCGAGTTCAAGATTTGGGGCCTGACGGCAATCATGATCGTCGAGCTGATCAACGTGCTGTACGACGCCAATATCGACCTGCTTGAGGCGCCGGCATCCTATGTGATTGCCTGATGTGCTTTCGCCAAGCGACAAAAAATTGACCTGCCAAAACATCAACAACAAAAAGGAGCATTGCCGTGAACTATCGCCTGGGGGAATTTGGTGTGGAAGCCGACCCTGAAAGCTGGATCGCCCCCAATGCCACGCTGGTTGGCAAGGTGCGCCTGGAGCGCGGGGCCAGTGTCTGGTTCAATTGCGTGCTGCGTGGCGACAACGAATTGATTCAGATCGGCGAAAACAGCAATGTGCAGGACGGCAGCGTGATGCACACCGATATGGGCTATCCGCTGACGCTCGGTACTGGCGTGACCATCGGCCACAAGGCCATGCTGCACGGCTGCACGGTGGGTGACTACAGCCTCATCGGCATCAACGCGGTGATTCTCAATGGCGCGAAGATCGGCAAGTATTGCCTGATCGGTGCCAATACGTTGATCCCCGAAGGCAAGGTGATTCCCGATGGTTCGTTGGTCATGGGTTCGCCTGGCAAGGTGATCCGTGAATTGACCGAGCAGCAGAAAAAGATGCTGGAAGCCAGCGCAGCCCACTATGTACACAATGCTCAGCGCTACGCCCGCGAGCTGCTTGAACAGGAAGAATGATGTCCCAACC
Organism: Pseudomonas sp. B392_1p; assembly: GCF_052245235.1. Classification (NCBI taxonomy): domain Bacteria; kingdom Pseudomonadati; phylum Pseudomonadota; class Gammaproteobacteria; order Pseudomonadales; family Pseudomonadaceae; genus Pseudomonas; species Pseudomonas sp. B392_1p. The sequence continues at coordinate 16,699 of NZ_JBQPXM010000009.1, read as the reverse complement.
CGAACGCCGCGTTGCCTCGCCTTGCGTAAATATCTGCGCACTCGATGACGAGGATATTTGTATCGGTTGCCAGCGTACGGCTGCCGAAATCACTCGTTGGAATTGGCTGGATGACGAAGAGCGCCGCACCGTACTGGCGCGTTGTCACGAGCGTGCCCGTGCCAGCGGGCAGTTACTCTAGTAGAGGTGTCTGGCGCACTGGCTGAGCCGGGCGCCTGATACGCACCATCAGTTGAAGGAAACCCCATGCCCCGTATTGGAACTCCGCTCTCGCCAAGTGCGACCCGTGTTTTGCTGTGTGGCTCTGGTGAGCTGGGCAAGGAGGTAGCCATTGAATTGCAGCGCCTGGGCGTTGAGGTCATCGCTGTGGACCGCTACGCCGATGCCCCAGCCATGCAGGTTGCCCACCGCAGTCATGTCATCGACATGCTCGATGGCGCGGCGTTGCGGAAAGTGATCGAACAAGAACAACCGCACTATGTGATGCCGGAGATCGAGGCGATTGCCACCGCGACCCTGGTGGAGTTGGAGCAGGAAGGCTTCACAGTGATCCCCACTGCCCGGGCCGCGCAGTTGACCATGAACCGCGAAGGCATTCGCCGCCTGGCCGCAGAAGAGCTGGGTGTGCCCACCTCGCCGTATTACTTCGCCGATTCGGTTGAGCAGTACCGCGCGGCAGTCGAGGCGTTGGGGTTCCCCTGCGTGGTCAAGCCGATCATGAGCTCGTCCGGTAAAGGGCAAAGCCTGTTGAAAGGCGCCGGCGATGTGCAGGCCGCCTGGGACTATGCCCAGGAAGGCGGCCGTGCGGGCAAGGGGCGAGTGATCGTCGAAGGCTTTATCGACTTCGACTACGAAATCACGCTGCTCACCGTGCGCCATGTCGGCGGCACGAGTTTCTGCGCCCCGGTCGGGCATCGCCAGGTCAAAGGCGATTACCACGAGTCCTGGCAGCCGCAAGTCATGAGCCCCAAGGCGCTGGCCGAGTCCGAACGCATCGCCAGTCGGGTGACCGAGGCGCTGGGCGGTCGCGGGTTGTTTGGCGTTGAGCTGTTCGTCAAGGGCGATCAGGTGTGGTTCAGCGAAGTCTCGCCGCGCCCCCATGACACGGGTCTGGTTACGCTTATTTCCCAGGACCTCTCCGAGTTCGCCTTGCATGCGCGGGCCATTCTTGGCCTGCCGATTCCTGCGATTCGCCAGTTCGGCCCGTCAGCTTCGGCCGTGGTGCTGGTGGATGGTCATTCGCGGCAAGCCAGCTTCGGCAACCTGGCCGCTGCGCTGAGTGAGCCCGATACTGCACTGCGCCTGTTCGGCAAGCCGGAAGTCGCCGGGCAGCGGCGTATGGGTGTGGCCCTGGCCCGCGATGAGTCGGTGGAGCTGGCGCGAGCCAAGGCTACCCGCGCGGCTCAGGCGGTCGACGTCGAGCTTTGATGAATGCGTAACCTGTTGTGGTGGGCCGTGACGGTGCCGTTATTGCCGTTGCTGCTACCGCAGGCCTGGTATACGCGGCGCACCGCCTTGCGATTGCCAGTGGCGAGCGGTGAACCCCAGGGGCTGGCGGGTGATTCTCTACCCGGCCAGCCGTTGCGTCTGTTGCTGGTGGGTGAATCGACGGTGGTGGGCGTGGGTGTGGCATGCCTGGAAAATGCCTTGGCGGGGCAGTTGGCTCAAGCGCTTGCCGCTCGCCTGGAGCACCCGGTGGCGTGGCGGGTTTGTGGTGAAAACGGCATTGGGGTTCACCTGGCCGTCCAGCGTCTGCTGCCGCGCGCGCTCAGTGAACCTGCGGACTGGGCGGTGTTGGTGTTCGGCGTCAATGACACCACCGGGCTGAGCAGTCGCCGCCGCTGGGCTGCGGGGTTGGGGCGGATGATTGTCGCCTTGCAGGGCGGTGGGGCACAGGTGGCCCTCAGCGCTGTGCCGCCCTTGCAGCATTTCCAAGCGCTGCCCTGGCTGTTGCGTACCGTGCTCGGTTGGCGTGCGGCCTTGATGGATGGCTGGGCTCGCCGGCTCGCTGCTCGACTGTCGGCGCACCATTTCCCTGGGGGTTTGAGTTTTAGCGCGGAGTATCTGGCCGAGGATGGCTACCACCCCTCAGCGCTGGGCTACCGGGTTTGGGCCGAAATGCTGGCCGATCAATTCATAGCGGAGTGTCGTTGTCCGCCATCAGCTTGAGGCTGCTTTCCCAGGCGCGCACGCGCTTTACCCGATTATCTTCGGTGGACAGGATTTCCAACCTGTAATCGCCAATCTGCAAACAAACGGCACAGTCCGGAATGCTTTCAAGGGCTTCGGTGATCAAGCCGTTGAGTGTTTTGGGTCCTTCACAGGGCAGTGCCCAACCAAGCAAGCGGTTCAGGTCGCGAATCGAGGCGGCGCCTTCGATAATGCGCGTACCATCTGCCTGTAAGGTGACCTCGTTGTCGCGCTGATTGTCGCGGCTGTGAAACTCACCGACGATCTCTTCAAGAATATCTTCCAACGTTACCGCACCCAGCACGTCGCCATATTCATCGACCACCAGGCCAAAGCGGCGTTTCAATTGTTGGAAATTCAGCAGTTGAGTGGCCAGTGGCGTGCCTTCGGGTACGAAGTAAGGTTCCAGGCTGGCGGCCAGCAGGCTCTCTTTGGTCAGTCGACCCTGACTGAGCAAGCCGGCTATATGGCGCATGTGCACCACACCCTCGACCTGGTTGATATCGCGTCGAAACAACGGCAGGCGGGTGTGGGTGGACTGACGCAGCTGCTCAAGGATTTCATCGAGACTGTCTTCCAGGTCGATGCCGAGCACTTCGTTGCGTGGGACCATAACGTCATCGACATTGATGGTTTCCAAATCCAGCACGCCTAGCAGCATGTTGCGCCGATCCAGCGACAGGCCCTGGCCAGCCTCGCGCACCACGCTGCGCAGTTCTTCATTGGACAGGTTGTCGCTGCGCTTGCGGGTCGGGTCTAGACCGCTAAGCCGAAGCAGGCCGTTGCTTATCCAGCCGAGCAGTGCGACCACTGGGGAAAGCACTTTCTGCAGTGCTGACAGGGGCCGGCTGACGGGGTATGCAATAAGCTCCGGGTGCAGGGCGGCCAAGGTCTTTGGAGTGATCTCTCCAAATATCAGCAGCAGCAGCGTGACGCCGAGGGTGGCGATGGCAATACCCGCTTCGCCCCATAGCTGAATGGCCAGCACGGTGGCGATGGACGAGGCGAGGATGTTGACGAAATTGTTACCGACCAGAATGGTGCCCAGCAGGCGGTCGGGGCGTGCCAGTAAAGCGCTTGTACGTAGCGCACCCCTATGCCCTTGCTTGGCCAGGTGGCGCAGGCGATAGCGGTTCAGGCTGAGCATGCCGGTTTCGGCGCTGGAGAAAAACGCCGAGCACAGCAGAAGAAAAACCAGCAGGCCGACGAGAAAACCAGGGTGTAGATTTTCCAAGCGTTGTCAGGCCTTAGATATGCAGAATGAATTCGCGAACCAGTTTGCTGCCAAAGTAGGCCAACATCAGCAGGCAGAAACCTGCCAGGGTCAGGCGAATCGCCTTGTGGCCGCGCCAACCCAACTGGTGCCGACCCCACAGCAGAACGCCGAATACCACCCACGCGAAGCAAGACAGCAAGGTTTTGTGCATCAGGTGCTGGGCGAACAGGTTTTCAACGAATAGCCAACCCGTCAGTAGCGACAGGCTGAGCAGCGTCCAACCGGCCCAGATGAAGCCGATCAACAGACTTTCCATCGTTTGCAGGGGCGGGAAGCTGCGAATCAATCGTGCACTGGGGTGCTTGTGCTTGAGCTGGTGATCCTGCAAAAGCAGCAGCAATGCCTGGAACATGGCAATGGTCAGCAAGCCGTAAGCGAGGATGGACAGCAGGATATGGCTGAAGATGCCGGTGGAGGCGTTAACCAGTTGGGCTGTGCCGGTTGGTGCAAACTGTGCCAGCAGGACCGTCAGGCAACCGAGCGGGAACAGCAGCAGTAGCAGGTTATGCACCGGAATGAGCTGGGCGGCAAGCAGGATCACCGCAATGACTGCCGCGGAAATCAGGCTGGCGGCGCGGAAGAAATCCAGCGTAAGTCCCAGGGGGGTGAACAATTGTTGAAACAGGCTGGCGCCGTGAGCGAGCAAGGCGAGGACGCCAAGCAGGGTCAACAGTGCTTGGGCGGGGGTGCCGCGCTGGCCGACGCGCAAACCGTGATAAGCGGTAGCTCCGGCATAAAGACAGGCAGCGGCGAGGCTGGGCAGCAGAGGTTGCATTAGATCCGTTAAAAGCTGGCCTGAGAAGGATGTGAGTGTGGCATAGAACGCCTCGAACACGAAAGACCGCTGGTGGTGATGGGAAGCCGTGCACTTGATATACTCCCCGGCCTGCCGCAACCGCCCTTCGAAGGACCGCGCATGTTCGAAAATCTTACCGACCGCCTTTCGCATACCCTGCGTACCGTCACCGGCAAGGCCAAGCTGACCGAGGACAACATCAAGGACACCCTGCGCGAGGTGCGCATGGCCTTGCTCGAGGCCGACGTCGCGTTGCCGGTGGTGAAAGACTTCGTCAACAAGGTCAAGGATCGGGCAGTCGGTACCGAGGTGTCGCGCAGCCTGACGCCGGGCCAGGCATTCGTGAAGATTGTCCGCGCCGAGCTGGAGCAGCTCATGGGTGCGGCCAACGAGGACCTCGACCTGCACGCCGCACCTCCAGCGGTGGTGCTGATGGCGGGCTTGCAGGGTGCGGGCAAGACCACCACGGTTGGCAAGCTGGCGCGCTTCCTCAAGGAGCGCAAGAAAAAATCCGTCATGGTGGTTTCGGCTGACGTCTATCGCCCCGCTGCGATCAAGCAGCTGGAAACCCTGGCCGGCGAAGTCGGGGTGACCTTCTTCCCCTCCGATATCAGCCAGAAGCCGGTGGCGATTGCCGAAGCGGCCATTCGCGAAGCCAAGCTCAAATTCATCGACGTGGTGCTGGTGGATACCGCCGGCCGCCTGCACGTCGATGTCGAGATGATGGGCGAAATCCAGGCGTTGCATGCGGCGATCAAACCGGTGGAAACCTTGTTTGTCGTCGACGCAATGACAGGCCAGGACGCCGCCAATACCGCCAAGGCCTTTGGCGATGCGCTGCCGCTGACCGGCGTGGTGTTGACCAAGGTCGACGGTGACGCCCGTGGCGGTGCCGCGCTGTCGGTTCGCCATATCACCGGCAAGCCCATCAAGTTCCTCGGCATGGGCGAAAAAAGCGACGCCCTGGAGCCGTTTCACCCCGACCGCATTGCCTCGCGCATTCTTGGCATGGGCGATGTGCTCAGCCTGATCGAACAGGCCGAGCAGACCCTGGACCGGGAAAAGGCCGAAAAACTCACCAAGAAGCTGAAGAAAGGCAAGGGCTTCGACCTCGAAGACTTTCGCGACCAGCTGCAGCAAATGAAGAATATGGGCGGCCTCGGTGGCTTGATGGACAAGCTGCCGTCGATGGGGGGCGTCAACCTGGCGCAGATGGGTAATGCCCAACAGGGCGCGGCCGAGAAACAGTTCAAGCAGATGGAGGCGATCATCAACTCCATGACGCCGGCCGAGCGTCGCGATCCGGAAATCATCAGCGGCTCGCGCAAGCGGCGCATCGCCATGGGCTCCGGCACGCAGGTGCAGGACATCGGGCGGCTGATCAAACAGCACAAGCAGATGCAGAAGATGATGAAAAAATTCACCGCTAAGGGCGGCATGGCGAAAATGATGCGCGGCATGGGTGGCATGTTGCCCGGCGGCGGAATGCCCAAGTTCTGATGCATTGCCGGCGGTTTCGCCGGCAATGCATCACAGCCTTGCCGATCTGCTTACGCTGCAGCAGGTCGACTTGCCGGGGCAGTGCAAAGAATATTTGCAAAACCCCGGAGAATACTTAGAATATGCGGCCTTTCGGGCCATGTGCCCAAGTTGCATTCTAGTTTTGCAGCACCGACTACAGGAACGAAGTTCATATGGTAACCATCCGTCTCGCCCGTGGCGGCTCCAAAAAGCGCCCTTTCTACCACCTGACCGTAACCAACAGCCGCAATGCGCGCGATGGCCGCTTTGTTGAGCGCGTTGGTTTCTTCAACCCGGTCGCACAGGGCGCCGAAGTGAAGCTGTCCGTCAACCAGGAGCGCGTTGCTTACTGGCTGAGCCAGGGCGCACAGCCGTCTGAGCGCGTTGCTCAGCTGCTGAAGGAAGCTGCTCAGGCTGCTGCCTAAGCACTCCTTATGAATACGACGCCGGCTCCGGCCGAGGACCTGATCGTTCTTGGCAAAATTGTTTCGGTGCACGGTGTGCGGGGTGACGTGAAGGTCTATTCCTTTACCGATCCAATAGACAACCTGCTGGACTATCGCCACTGGACGCTGCGGCGCGGTGCCGATGTACGACAGGCAGAGCTGGTTTGGGGTCGCCTGCAAGGCAAGATCCTGGTGGCCAAGCTGAAAGGGCTCGATGATCGAGAAGAGGCGCGTCTACTGGCCGAATTCGAGATCTGTGTTCCTCGCAGCCAACTACCACAGCTGAGCATGGGTGAGTACTACTGGTACCAGCTCGAAGGGCTCAAGGTGATTGATCAGGCGGGGCAATTGCTCGGTCGTATCGACCATCTGCTGGAAACCGGCGCGAATGACGTGATGGTCGTCAAGCCTTGCGTGGACAGTCTGGATGATCGTGAGCGCCTGTTGCCCTATACGGAGCAGTGCGTACTGACGATTGACCTGAATGCCGGCGAAATGCGAGTCGATTGGGATGCGGACTTCTGACCATGCAGGTCGAAGTCATCAGCATCTTTCCGGAGATGTTCTCCGCCATCAGTGAATACGGCATCACCAGTCGTGCGGTCAAGCAGGGATTGCTCAAGCTCAACTGCTGGAATCCGCGCACGTTTACCGAAGATCGCCATCAAACGGTGGATGATCGTCCTTTCGGTGGCGGCCCTGGGATGGTGATGAAGATACAACCCCTGGAGCGCGCGCTGGCTGCGGCCAAGCAAGCCACCGGGGAGCGGGCGAAGGTAATCTACCTCTCGCCGCAGGGACGTCAGCTGAAGCAGGCGGCCGTGCGCGAGCTGGCGAATGAGGATGCATTGATCCTTATCGCTGGTCGTTACGAAGGCATCGATGAGCGCTTCATTGAAGAGCACGTCGATGAGGAATGGTCGATTGGTGACTATGTACTGTCCGGTGGCGAACTGCCGGCCATGGTGCTGATCGATGCAGTCACGCGGTTGCTGCCGGGGGCCTTGGGCCACGCAGATTCCGCTGAGGAGGATTCGTTTACCGACGGCCTGCTCGACTGCCCGCACTACACGCGACCGGAAGTGTATGCGGACAAACGTGTTCCTGATGTGCTGCTAAGCGGCAATCACGAGCACATCCGGCGCTGGCGTTTGCAGCAGGCCCTTGGGCGGACCTGGGAACGACGCGCCGATCTTCTGGAAAGCCGCTCGCTTTCTGGAGAAGAGCAAAAGCTGTTGGCGGAATTCCTTCGCCAGCGGGACGATAGATGACGTATCGATGGCAGGCTACAGCAGCTTGTCTTAGGAGCACAGAGATGACCAACAAGATTATTCAGCAGATCGAAGCTGAACAGATGAGCAAAGAGATTCCGGCCTTCGCCCCGGGCGACACCGTGATCGTGCAAGTGAAAGTAAAGGAAGGCGACCGTTCCCGTCTCCAGGCCTTCGAAGGCGTGGTCATCGGCAAGCGTAACCGCGGCCTGAACAGCGCGTTCACCGTGCGCAAGATTTCCAGCGGCGTGGGCGTGGAGCGTACCTTCCAGACCTACTCTCCGCTTGTTGAAACCATCACCGTCAAGCGTCGCGGCGATGTGCGCAAGGCCAAGCTGTACTACCTGCGCGACCTGTCCGGCAAGGCAGCACGCATCAAGGAAAAGCTGGCTTAACAGCCCCTTTTCTCCACGAAAAAGCAGCCTGCGGGCTGCTTTTTCGTTTGTGCTTTTTCTGTCTAAACAATGTCCGGCTCTTGGCGTACGCCAAGGTTGGCAGTCCCTGTGTCTTTGCGAAGAGGTTGCCATGACTACCCGAGATGAAGAAATCCAGCGTCGCATCGAATTGTCGGTCACCAGCATCAGTAAGGCGGTATTCCCGCCGACCACCAACCACCATGGCACGCTGTTCGGCGGTACTGCCCTGGCATGGCTGGACGAGGTGTCGTTCATCACAGCCACGCGCTTTTGCCGCAAGGCGCTGGTGACAGTGTCTTCCGATCGCATCGACTTCAAGCACCCCATCCCGGCCGGTTCCATCGTGGATCTGGTGGGGCGTGTCGTTAAGGTTGGCAACAGCAGCCTCAAGGTGCAGGTGGATGTATACGTGGAGAGCATGTACTCCGATGGTCGCGAGCATGCGATTACGGGTGTGTTCAGCTTCGTGGCGGTTGGCGAGGATAATCGCCCGGTGGCGGTACTGCCGGTCAATGGCGACGAGTAACTGCAGGGTGGCCTTCTGCTGAGCGCAGGCTGGCCACGACTGAGGGCAGTGATATTTTAGTGGCGCAGCTGAATTTTCAGGCTGGATCCTGACAGGTCGATGTTCTGCAAGCTGATGCAGCCGAAGCTTCGGCTGCTTGGCGCGCCGGCCACGCGGATGTTATCGAAGCGTACTTCCCCGATTGAACTGGGCAGGCGCACATTCAGTGAGCCGTCGGCATTGAGTGACGTGCTCAGTTGGTCCGTGTCGTAGCGGATATCGTGCAGGCTGGTTTGCGCTTCCAGGATGTCGAGAATCGGGGGCAGCCAACTGGACAGTTGCTTGGGGGTGGATGTCCCCTTATTGCTTTCGGCCTGCATCAGCAGCAGGGGCAGACCATCTTCCAGGCCTTGTGCGGCAGCAGCGCGCATTTGTTCCTCGCTCAAAGGCTGTAGGCCTTGCGCTGCAGGCGCTGGAGTAGGCGAGGTGAGTCGTGGCGATGCCAGGATTGGCTGCAGCGGTGTCAATAGGACGGCTATCAGTCCCGCAGCCAGGCGCAGGCGGCTCTGTTTGCTCAGCGAGCTGCTCAACTGCCGGTTGGTCAGAAGGCCCTGCTGGACCAGGATTTCGCCCAATCGCCGGCCGCTCTCGGTTTGCATCCGGATGGCAGAATCCAACTGCGCCTGATTGATCAGCCCTTTGGTGAGCAGAATATGCCCGAGGCATGAATGCTGTTGGTTGGCCATGGTCGCTACGTCCGATAAATGCTGGCTTGGTGCGATCATGCTGGCTGGAAACTGTGATCTCTGTCACCGACTGAAAGTTAGGGGTGAATTGGGTGCATCATGTAAGCCCTGCGCTAGAGCTTACTGACGCAGTTACCGTCGGTCGGGCAGTGGGCTGCGCCGTTTGCTGACGAAGTTCTACACAAGAGCATCTGGACGTGCAGTTAATGCTCAGTGGGGATGCTGTGGTAGGCTTTGCCTGTTTTGTAACGCCCTTTTCCTGGAGTATCCATGCGCGTTTCCTCTTTTTTTGCTGCCTTGGCCCTGGTGGCTGCTGCTCCGTTGGCTCTGGCTGGTGATCCTGATCACGCAATCCGCCAGTCGCTGACCGCGCTGCAACCGGATCTGCCGATCGAATCCATAGCCGAAAGCCCGCTCAAGGGTATCTACCAGGTTCAGCTCAAGGGTGGGCGGGTGCTGTATGCCAGTGAGAGTGGCGAGTTTCTGCTGCAGGGTTACCTCTACCAAATCAAGGACGGTGCGGTCAGCAACCTGACCGAGCAGGCTGAAGCGGCGGCGATCGCCAAGCAGATCAACGCCTTGCCGCGCGACGAGATGGTGGTCTTCGCACCCAAGCAGCCCAAAACCCACATCACCGTATTTACCGACACCGATTGCGGGTACTGCCAGAAACTGCACAGTGAAGTGGCGGAGCTCAATCGCTTGGGCGTTGAAGTGCGTTATGTAGCCTTCCCCCGCCAAGGCATCAATTCGCCTACCTACCAGACCATGGTTAATGTCTGGTGCGCCAAGGATCGGCAGGCCGCCATGACTCAGGCCAAGTCGCGCAAGTCCGTGCCGGCTGCCAGTTGTGACAACCCTGTTGAGAAGCAGTACCAACTGGGCCAGATGATCGGGGTGCAAGGCACGCCGGCTATCATTCTCGCCAATGGACAGATGATCCCCGGCTATCAGCCGGCGGCGCAGCTGGCCAAGGTAGCGCTGCAGGCCAACTGACTGAACCCTTTGCATGGGTTTTCGCTCCACTCCACAGGTGCTTTGCCTTGTGGAGGGTGTGATGAAACTGCTGGGCTCCTGTCATTGCGGTGCGGTGCGTTTTTCCCTGACGTCGCATCAACCTTATCCCTTCATGCGCTGCTACTGCTCGATTTGCCGCAAGACGGCGGGTGGAGGCGGCTACGCGATCAACCTGGGCGGCGACTACGCCAGCCTGCAGATCAGTGGCGAAGAGCATCTGAGCGTTTATCAGGCGCGGTTGGCTGATGGGCAACTGAGCAGTGCGCGGCGGCATTTCTGTCGGCACTGTGGCAGCGCCTTGTGGCTTTGGGATCCCACCTGGCCGGAACTGGTCCATCCGCACGCTTCGGCCATCGATAGCGAATTACCGGTGCCGCCCCAGCATGTGCACATGATGCTCGGCTCTAAGGCTGGCTGGGTGGAGGTGCAGCGTGTGCCGGGCGACAAGACGTTCCTCGACTATCCGGATGAATCGCTGGCAGGCTGGCACGAGCGTCTTGGCCTGGAAAAAAATGAGCGGAGTAAGCGCCGCCCGGACCGCGCCAATTGACTAAAAGCCGTGCGCTTCGTAATGTGCAACTCTTTTGTGCGCCCGGTTTTTTCGGGCGCTCGGCGCGGCAACCATGGGGAGTCAAGCGTGAATTCGGTGAAAGTAGGCATCTGTGGATTGGGCACCGTCGGTGGCGGTACCTTCAATGTTCTCAAACGCAACGCCGAGGAGATCGCCCGCCGTGTCGGGTGCAGCATTGAAGTCGCCCAGGTTGCCGCGCGCGACACCAATCCGAAGTGCGACACCGGTGCAACCCCCATTACGGCCGATGTGTTCGAGCTGGTCAGCAACCCGGACATCGATGTAGTCGTCGAACTGATCGGCGGCGACACCATTGCACGCGAGCTGGTGCTCAAGGCCATCGACAATGGCAAGCACGTAGTCACCGCCAACAAGGCGCTGATTGCCGTACATGGCAACGAGATCTTTGCCCGAGCCCGCGAAAAGGGCGTGATCGTCGCTTACGAGGCCGCCGTTGCGGGCGGTATCCCGGTGATCAAGGCGATCCGCGAGGGGCTGGCCAGTAACCGCATCAACTGGCTGGCCGGCATCATCAACGGCACCGGCAACTTCATTCTTACCGAAATGCGTGAAAAGGGCCGCGCCTTCGGGGATGTACTCAAGGAAGCCCAAGACCTGGGCTACGCCGAAGCAGACCCGACCTTCGACGTGGAAGGCATCGATGCCGCTCACAAGCTAACCATCCTGGCGTCCATTGCGTTTGGTATTCCGCTGCAATTCGACAAGGCCTACACCGAAGGCATCACCCAGCTCACCACCGCCGACGTCAACTATGCCGAAGCGTTGGGCTACCGCATCAAGCATTTGGGCGTTGCCCGCCGCACCGAGCGGGGCATTGAGCTGCGCGTGCACCCGACGCTGATCCCCGCCGACCGCCTGCTGGCCAACGTCAATGGCGTGATGAACGCGGTGATGGTCAATGGCGATGCCGTGGGTTCGACCCTCTATTACGGCGCTGGCGCCGGCATGGAGCCCACCGCCTCGGCTGTGGTGGCTGACCTGGTGGATGTAGCCCGTGCGCTGGCGACTTCGCCCGAGCATCGCGTGCCGGCGCTGGGTTTTCAGGACGCTGCCTTGTCTGCGCACCCGATCCTGCCGATTGCCGATTGCGAGAGCGCCTACTACCTGCGCATCCAGGCCAAGGATCGTCCCGGCGTGCTGGCCCAGGTGGCGAGCATCCTGTCTGATCGCGGCATCAATATCGAGTCGATCATGCAGAAGGAAGCCGAGGAGCAGGATGGCCTGGTGCCGATGATCCTGGTGACCCACCGCGTGCAGGAGCAACGCATCGACGATGCTATCTCCGCCCTGGAAGCCCTGGCCGATATCAGCGGCAATGTGGTGCGTATCCGGGTCGAGCAACTCAATTAAACAGCAGCTGCACGCCACAGGCTGCTAGCCACAAGAGAGCAGGTGAGCTTTCTTGCAGCGTCCAGCTTAGCGTGCAGCTCAAGCCGAAGGTTTGAACATATGCGTTATATCAGTACCCGCGGCCAGGCACCGGCCTTGAATTTCGAAGATGTGCTGCTCGCCGGACTGGCCAGCGACGGCGGTCTCTATGTGCCGGAAAACCTGCCGCGCTTTACCCAGGAAGAAATCGCGTCCTGGGCTGGCCTGCCGTATCACGAGCTGGCCTTCCGGGTGATGCGCCCGTTTGTGGCCGGCAGCATTCCCGATGCCGATTTCAAGAAGATCCTCGAAGACACCTACGGTGTGTTTGCCCATAGCGCTGTGGCGCCGCTGCGGCAGCTGAACGGCAATGAGTGGGTGCTGGAGCTGTTCCACGGCCCGACCCTGGCGTTCAAGGACTTCGCCCTGCAACTGCTGGGTCGTCTGCTCGATTATGTGCTGGCCAAGCGCAACGAACGCGTGGTGATCATTGGCGCCACCTCAGGCGACACCGGCTCGGCGGCCATCGAAGGCTGCAAGGCCTGCGAGAACGTTGACATCTTCATCCTGCACCCGCACAACCGCGTGTCAGAGGTGCAGCGCCGCCAAATGAGCACCATCCAGGGCGACAACATCCACAATATCGCCATCGACGGCAACTTCGACGACTGCCAGGAGATGGTCAAGGCCAGCTTCGCCGATCAGGGCTTCCTGAAGGGCACTCGTTTGGTGGCGGTCAACTCGATCAACTGGGCGCGGATCATGGCCCAGATCGTCTACTACTTCCACGCCGCCATCCAGCTCGGCGGCCCGGCGCGTTCCGTGGCCTTCTCGGTGCCGACCGGCAATTTCGGTGACATCTTCGCCGGCTATCTGGCGCGTAACATGGGTCTGCCAATCAGCCAGCTGATCGTCGCCACCAACCGCAACGATATCCTGCACCGCTTCATGAGCGGCAACCAGTACGTCAAGGACACCCTGCATCCGACTTTATCGCCGTCGATGGACATCATGGTGTCCTCGAACTTCGAACGTTTGCTGTTCGACCTGCACGGTCGTAACGGCGCGGCGATTGCCGAGCTGATGGACACCTTCAAGCAGGGTGGCGGCTTCAGCGTCGAACAGGACCGCTGGACTGAAGCGCGCAAGCTGTTCGACTCCCTGGCCGTGAATGACGAACAGACCTGCGAGACCATTGCTCAGGTGTACAAGGAATGCGGCGAACTGCTCGATCCGCACACCGCGATTGGCGTGCATGCTGCGCGTGAGTGCCGTCGCAGCCTGGCGATACCGATGGTCACCCTGGGTACCGCGCATCCGGTCAAATTCCCCGATGCGGTGATCAAGGCCGGTGTCGGCCAAGCGCCGGAACTACCGCCGCACCTGACCGATCTGTTCCAGCGTGAAGAGCGCCTTCACGTACTGGCCAACGATCTTAAAGTAATACAGGCGTTCGTCAGCCAGCACGGCAACCGCGGCAAGCCGCTGTAAGCACTGCGCCCTGTACAAGGCCCGCTTTTGGCGGGCCTTGTTGTTTTTGCCATGCGATGGTCGTTCGCCTGGACGGTGTGCGGCGGGCGTTTCCTGTGTAGATTTGGCCCGATGGTTCCGACAGCCGTGATTGCCGGTTGTCTTTGCTGTTAAGGAGTCGAGATGAGCGATAAACCCGACCTGCAACTGGCTCTGGTGCAAACCAGCCTGGCCTGGCACGACGCTGCCGCCAACCGCGCGCGTTTCACCGCGTTGCTGGAGCAGGCGCGCGGCGCCGATCTGGTGATCCTGCCGGAGATGTTCACCACCGGTTTTTCCATGGAGTCCGCCGCGCTGGCCGAGTCGGAGCAAGGGCCAACCCACGCTTGGCTGTGCGAGCAGGCTGCGCGGTTGAATGCGGTCATTACCGGCACCCTGATTGTGCAGGCCGCAGACGGGAGTTACCGTAATCGCTTGCTCTGGGCGCAGCCGGATGGCGAGGTGCTGCATTACGACAAGCGTCATCTGTTTCGCATGGCCGGCGAACATGAGCATTTCACGGAAGGCGATCGGCAGGTGGTATTCGAGCTCAAGGGTTGGCGGGTGCGCCCATTGATCTGCTACGACCTGCGCTTTCCGGTGTGGAGCCGAGATCCCGAGGGTACCGATCTGTTGCTGTACGTCGCCAACTGGCCGGCGGCCAGACGCAATGCCTGGAATCGTTTGTTGCCGGCACGGGCCATCGAAAACCTGTGTTATGTCGCTGCGGTGAATTGCGTGGGCATCGACGGTAAGGGCTATGCGTACAGCGGTGACAGTCAGGTGCTGGATTACATGGGCGACAGCCTGCTGAGTGTGGGAGAGGGTGACGGCGTATTTCGGGTCGGTCTGAAGGCCGCCGCGCTGGAGAGCTTCCGCACGCGTTTCCCAGCCTATATGGATGCCGATGAGTTCGTCCTCAAGGGCTGAGATGCAGGACCAACGCTGCGCGAGCAGCTTGGGTCCTGCAGGGTTAGTACGATATCCCCGCTATGCAGGCTTGGTGCAAGTCGGGGCGCCTGAGCGGCGGCCCAGTCGGTTGATCCACAGCGAACCAACAATGATCAGGCCGCCAATGGTCAGGCGCAGCAGGTTCTCATCGGTGTTCCACACCAGCAGATTGATCAACAGGCCGACCGGTACGCTGAGATTGTTCATCACAGCCAGGGTGCCGGTATCCACCAGGGTGGCACCCTTGTTCCAGCAAAACTGGCCGAGTGCCGTGGCCAGCAATCCCATCCAGATCAAGACGCCCCACTGCAGGTCGGTCGTGGGCAAGCGCTCTGGATCACCCAATGCCAGCCATGCCGGCAGCACGACGATCAGTGCACCCAGGAAGAAATAGCCGAAACGACGGTGCAAGGGCACGTCCGAGGGGTAACGCACCACCAGGCGTCTATACAGTACCTGCCCAGCAGCAAAGGTTGCGTTGGCGATCTGCAGCAGTAAGAAACCGCCGAGGAACTCGCTACCCACGTTGTCGTAGCGAATCAGCGCGGCGCCCAATACAGCCACAGCGGCGGCGAGCAGTGCCCAGGGGTTGAAGCGGCGGTTCAAGGCGTCGTCGATCAGCGCCACGTGCAGTGGGGTGAGCACGGTGAACAGCAGCACCTCCGGTACGCTGAGCACGTTGAAGCTGAGGTACAGGCAGATATAAGTCACGCCAAACTGCAGGGCACCCACTAGCATGACGCCGCCGATAAAGCGCGGCGCCACGCCCTGCCAGCGAGTCAGTGGCAAAAATACCAGTCCGGCCAGCACCACACGGGTCAGGACGGCGAAGTAGCTGTCCACCTGACCGGCCAGGTAGGCACCGATAAAGTTGAAGGACAGCGCCCACAGCAGGGTGACGAAAATCAGATAGGCCATGCATGGCTCCCAAGCAGGGCGCTGACATTACCCGTTTGCGGCGATAGGTAACAGATGCTCGTCAATTGCTGGCCAGGGTCTTGGTGCAGCTGCGCAAATCGACTTCGCCCACGTAAGGATTGGCATTGCCCTGCACGCATGCAATGTTGCGGTTGCGCCAGCGCTCCCAGTCGCTGACCGGGTACTGGCGATTCCAGATGTCGTACAGGCGCTGGTCCTGCCGGGACAGACGCAGTCTGTAGCGATCGCTCATGTACAGATAGATACGTGCGATCGCGCCGCGTGTGTAGTCCGGCGGCATGGCGGTGCGCTGCTTGAAATCGACCACAAAGGGGCAGGCGCCGTATTGGCTGGGTTTCTGACTGAGCATGCCGAAGCCGTAGTTGCTGCGGTCGCCATTCACCTCGCCGACGGCAGGCACCAGGTTGTGCAGGTCGGCTTCAGCGCGGCTGAAAACCGGGTCGTTGGCGGTGCAATTCTTGCGTCCGCCTTCTTGCCAGCACCGGCGCTGGTGGCCAATCGTCCAGGCGGGGACGATGTGCTCCCACTCCAGCCGCTGGGCGCGCTTGAGCTGCTTGCGAGGCGTGTAGCCGCAGCTATCGAGGTCAACCCGATTGCCTTTGTAGGTACAGCCGCAATAGAAATCAACGGGATGATCGGCGTACAGCTTCCAGGCGATCTTCTTGGCTTCGACAAAGGTGCGTGGCGCATCGGCATGGGCGGTGGAGAAGGACAGCAGGGCAAATAGCAGAACGGACAGCAGGCGCATGATGGCTCTCGACTACAAACTGAGAAAGGCATCCTTGCGTGGTGACCGATTCTATCGTTTCTAAAGCAAAAGTCATGTACAGCAGCAGTTTGAAGGCATATTGCAGAAACTGGTTGAAGGATGTCAGTGCGGGCCAAAGCAGCGCTGGGGACCGGCGTTCGGGCTGGGCAACGCATAATCAAGCGCATGCGCAACGGCTGCGCCGAGCGATCGCTTAATCCCGGCGCCTTTCATAAGTGTTTGTTCTAGCGGTAAAAAAAATCGCAATGCGGGGAAAAATATTGTTGACAGCTAAGCGGTACACACCTAATATGCGCCCCGTCCACGACACGGGGCTATAGCTCAGCTGGGAGAGCGCTTGCATGGCATGCAAGAGGTCGACGGTTCGATCCCGTCTAGCTCCACCAA